>JAISWS010000022.1 GCA_031270725.1 Syntrophomonadaceae bacterium
TGCTCCCTTGGAGCAAGTCTCTGCCGGAGCACTGCCGTGTTTGACCTCGTGTTATCACAATATAGATCGTATCACGAAATACTAAGCGATAAAAGGCGTCCCGCTATTTGACGCTTACACCCTTACAAGGGGAGTTACATGAATCAAATTGAGAGCTTATTGGCACAGTACAAACCCAAAATCTCTCCCGGCCTTAAAAGTGCTGAGGTTTTGCAACAATCGTTAAAAAGATGTTTGGATATTGAGCGGATACCGCTGACGGTATTTTCTGAGAGTTTCATTCAGCATCTGTATTATAACGCTTTACATGCAATTACAAACAAGGATGCGCAACTTACTTCCGATGAGTTTTCGTTTATTGCTTATAAACTTTTACGCAGTGAAAAGAACAAGGAGTACATTGCCAACATTAATGAGCATGGTGGAACTGGCGAAAAATTTATCTATGTCATATTTGAAGAAAAGACCGGATATGTTTTAGTTAATAACGGAAAACTGCATTTAGAAATAACCATTGAGTTCGGTGTCAGTCAATATGATTATGATAATAATACTGAACGGCTATTACACTACATCGGTTGCGTTGAAAGACTAGCAAAAAAAGAGTATTAACAAATGAAAAGATTATGTCTAATGGCATAATCTTTTCATTTGTGTACGCCCGGCACAGGCAATAACTTGACGATGAAAGTCCGTTACAGGCTTGGCAGTAGGAACGGCAAGGAGTTTGCGGCATTGACGAGCAGAACGTCCGTTGTCTAAGTCAGTGCGGAGGTGGCCGCTACCTGGGCCGCGATTAAGCTTTTTTTCTTTTTCCTCTGTTAAATAAGCCACGGCGCCGCTAAAATAGCGGGATTTCCGGTAATTTTCCCCTCCGCCTCCCAAGGCGCCCCGGCGGAAAACAAGTAATCCAAATATTTATTTACAATTATTACGTTTATACTATGTACAAATACAATTATAGATTGTATTATATAGTAAAGGAGCGGAGAAAATATGTTTGGCGAACGTTTAAAATATTTGCGCAAAAAACAGCGCCTTACCCAGGCCAGCCTGGCGCTCATGCTTAATGTCAGCCAACAAGCCGTGGCCAACTGGGAGGGCGGCAAGTCTTTACCGGATACAGGTTTGCTAATTCAATTGGCGCGCGTTTTCCAAATTTCGCTGGATTTTCTTTTAGAGCAGGATACCCCCTCTCTGAAAACTAATTCCGATTCCGTGCGGATTCCCGTATTAGGTGTTGTCCGGGCCGGATATGGGACTTTAGCTTATGAAGAGCTTTCAGGATACGAACCGGCTAATGTGCCTTCCGCGAAAAATTACTTTTATCTGCGGGTGCAGGGCGATTCTATGGAACCCCGCATCAAAGACGGGGATTTAGCTTTAGTCAAACGGCAGCCTTTATTGGAAAACGGCGATCTTGGAGTGGTGGTGTACGGCGAAGGCGAGGGAACCGTAAAAAAATTTATCCGTAAAGGTTCCTCCGTGGTATTACAGCCGTTCAACCCTTTATATGAAACAGTAATTCTGGAAAAAGACGAGCTGGAGCGTCTGTATATAATAGGTAAAGTGGTTGAAACCAAAGCTCATTGGTAATTTTTTGTAAAGCAGGGATACGGCATGGATTTGATGACTAAGCTGAAAATTTTGTCCAACAGCGCTAAATATGACGCGGCCTGTACTTCTTCCGGCGCTGACCGCCCCGGTAACCGCGGCTTGGGCAGCGCTCTGGCGGCAGGCTGCTGTCATGCTTTTTCAGCGGACGGCCGGTGTATATCTTTACTGAAAGTTTTGATGACCAATCATTGCGTTTATGATTGCAAATATTGTATCAACCGCTCCAGCAACGATATACAAAGGGCTTCTTTCAGTCCGGAAGAATTATCCGAATTAACCATTCAATTTTATCGCCGCAACTACATCGAAGGGTTGTTTTTATCCAGCGGGATTATCAAAAACCCCGATTACACTATGGAAAGAATGATCGCGTTGCTGGAAATCCTGCGCCGCAAGTATGATTTTTACGGTTATATTCACGCCAAAACCATACCCGGAGCTTCGCCGGAACTTATTTATAAATTAGGTTTGCTGGCCGACCGTCTGAGCGTTAATATCGAACTCCCCAGTGAAATGAGCCTCAAACAATTAGCGCCCCGCAAAACCAAACAAGCTATATTAACACCTATGCGGCAAATTGCCGACGGCTTACGCGCCAATAAAGAAGAAATAGCTTTGTATAAACACGCCCCTCATTTTGCCGGAGCCGGACAAGCAACCCAGATGATTATCGGAGCTACCCCGGAAAATGATTTCAGCATTTTGAGGCTGGCCGCTTTTCTTTATAATAAATATCAGCTCAGGCGGGTTTTTTATTCCGCTTATATTCCCGCCGTGGAAGACAGCCTTCTGCCCGCTTTGCATACTAAGCCGCCTTTGCTCAGAGAACACCGGCTTTACCAAGCTGACTGGCTGATACGGCAATATGATTTTTCCGCTGACGAAATCCTCAGCGAGGCAACCCCTAATTTTAACCCTTATCTGGACCCTAAATGCAACTGGGCTATTAATAATATGGACCGCTTCCCTATTGACGTCAATAAGGCTTCCCGGGAAGCCCTTCTGCGGATTCCGGGGATTGGGCCCATCAGTGCCAAACGTATAATAATCGCCCGCAAAACCGGGCAACTCGGTATAGCGGAACTAAAAAAAATAGGAGTGGTTTTGAAAAGAGCCCAATACTTTATCATCACTCGCGATAATCCCCAAGGCCCGCGTTTAAATAATGAAGCGGTTCTGCGCGCTTTGATCGACCCCAAAATCTACCGGGCCGATGTAGAACAGCTTTCTTTGTTTCCGGAAGAGACAGATCCCAGATTCCCTCCTCCGCAAGACTTTTTATCCATAACCCAGGCTGCAGAGGAGGCGATATTATCTCTAAGTCAAAGCCTTTAGCGGAACCCGCCGATATTATATATTCATACGACGGCAGTATGGCCGGTTTTTATTGCTGTGTTTTTGAAAGCGTCTATTCCCGTCAGATTCCCTGCGATATTTTCATTTCCCAGCAAGCCCCTTATACTCTGCTGCCGCAGAAATTAATCGTTACCGACCCTCAAAAAGCGGTTAAGGTTTATCATTCCATTCCCCTGAAAATCTCCCCGCGGGCTTTGAATCTTGTGGAGGCAGTATTTTTAAGCTGTATGAAGCAAAAAGAACTCGCTCTGCTGCGTTTTTTACTGCTGGCTTACCGTTACAAGGCTGAAACCATGCAAATGCTGGCCCATCCGCTGGTAGCGCCTTTACTGGCGGCTGAACGCCATATACGCAATGAAAGCCACTTATTGCGAGGTTTTATACGTTTCGCTGATTATGACGGAATACTGGCCGCTTCCATCACTCCTAAAAATTTTGTGCTGCCTTTCATCGCCAACCATTTTATAACACGTTTTTCTAACGAAGATTTTTTAATTTTCGATAAAAACCACCAGGCGGCTTTAGTTTACCAAAACCGAAAGAAAAATCTTGTTTCCGTTAAAGAAATAGAATTTTCTCCCATATCGGAAACCGAAAATAATTATCAGGCGCTTTGGAAGCAATTCTATAATACTATAGCGATTGAAGCGCGCAATAACCCTAAATGCCGTATGACGCAAGCGCCCAAAAGGTACTGGGAAAATATGGTAGAAATGAGGGATTTACTCTAATTTTTATTAAAAATTTCCTTATTCCTCGTAGAATATAGTATAATTATTTAAATTATATCTACCATGATAAATACGGTTTTAGAGTCAGCTGAAAATTTCCGCCTTTAAGAAGGCTTTTGATATCAATATCCGTCGGCTGACAGCCTGTATGCGAATATTTGTTTGTTTTACTGGAAGGGTGCGTGTTTTTGCGAAAATTAAAAGAATTTATCCAAACATATGTTTTTTCGGAACAGTTTCCTTTAGACGTACGCGTGTTGAATATGATATGCATGGTAGGAACAGTGGCCGCCGTCATTTCCACTATCAGCAGGATTTTCATGAAAAACGGTTTCACAATGGCGCTGGTTATGGCCGCTATCATACTTCTCGTGCTTTTGACACTGTTTATAAATATTCGTTTCAATTTTTACCGTATCATAGCGTTAGGAATTCCGATTATACTTGGCAACATTTTGTTTCCAGCGGCCCTTTTCCTTCTTGGCGGCTCATACAGCGGCATGAGCGCGTATTTTGTCCTCAGTATAACCGTAATGGTTTTTCTGTCTACCGGAACCGCCCGCATTATAATACTCACCACACATGTCCTTTGGGTCATTTTCTGCTATTTTCTGACATGGCGTTTTTATGATTGGGAAATAATACCAAAGATAGACCCTTTCTCGCAAATGCTTGATAATATCCAGTCTTTTATCGTCGCGGGCCTTTTTGTGGGTCTGGTCGTCGCTTTCCAAAAGACTATTTACAAAACGGAAAAACGCAAAGTGGAAGATACCATGAAACGTCTTGAAACAGCGCAAAAAACCGTCACCACAATACTTGAAAGCAACCCTCATATCAATGTTATGTTTGACAGTGATTTCAGCCTGATCGACTGTAATCCCGCTGCCGTTGAATATTTCGGATTTGCTTCTAAAGAAGAAATGTTATCAGGTTTCTTGAGGCTCCTATCTGAAAGTATACCAGCATTTCAGCCCAGCGGACTTCCTTCCGTCCCTTTGTCCCAGCGCCTCAAAACTACAACCGAAGAAGGCGCTGTAAGTTTTCGAACAGAGCTTCACCTCCCTGGCGGAGTTAAAATTGCGGATGTTGAGATGAAACGTATATTCTACGGGAACAGTTTTGCCATCGTCTGCTATCTCGTAGATCTCACCGTCATACACCAAACCCAGAATAGCCTTATACACAGCGGCAAATTGCTTAACGCGGTAAACGACGCGGCGCTGTCGCTGCTTACGCCCAGTACGAATAAATTTGAGAGCGCTTTGAAAGAAGGCATGGGATTAATAGCTCGCAGCGTTGACGTTGACCGCGTATATATCTGGCGGAACAAAATGATAGATGGAACGCTGTACTACGAACAAATCTACGAATGGCTATACAGCGATACCGATGAAAAAACTGTCCGCGCGAACATGGACTCCCCTTATAAAATCCCTTATATTTCAAGTATCCCTGAATGGGAAACACGTTTTCTTTCCAGGCAAAACGTGAGCGGCGTTGTCCGCCATCTTTCCCCGAAAGAACAGGAAGTTTTAGCGCCGTACGGTATTCTGTCCATTTTAGTAATCCCGCTGTTTTTTAATGACCTTTTCTGGGGCTTCGTCAGTTTTGACGACTGCCACCGGGAGCGCGAATTTTCAGAAGAAGATGGAAATATCCTGCGCTCCGGAAGCTTGCTGTTTATTAACGCTATAATGCGCAATGAATACGAGACGGAAATGAAAGAACGCTTCAAACGTCAGGATATGCTAACAAATATTTCCCAAAAATTCATTTCCAACAATGACATGCATATGCTTATAAATGACGCTTTGCGCCAAATAGGGGAGACTCTCGCGGCAACGCGCATATTAATAGTTACAGCCGATACGGAAAACGGCGAAAACTATCCCTACATCTGGGTATCTTCGGAAGAATGGCTTTCGATCCCTTTCAGGCCCGGTTTTATCGAAACCGTAAAAACCAGCTTTCCCGCCATCATGCCGGCTAATATCACCGTACCGGCTATTTCCTGCAATGATACCCGGCAAGATGAAAAATATCAAATTTTTGAAAACGCTGAACTCAAATCATTTATCTGGTCCCCTTTATATGTGGAAAGCAAATTTTGGGGGATAATAAGTGTGGAAGAATGTGCCAGCCAGCGGATTTGGAGCGAAAAGGACTCGCAGTTTGTCAGTATCATAAGCAACGCTGTCGCCGGAGGG
>JAISWS010000200.1 GCA_031270725.1 Syntrophomonadaceae bacterium
GTTCTTGCATTGCAGAAAAAGAATTTCACTTTCAAAAATTGCACAAAATTTTTGAAAGTCTTAACTTTTATTTTATATAATTTGAATACATCTGTCAATAGTTTTAGTGCTTGTGTTATCCACCTACCACACATCTTACACACATTCCCCTAAACTAAGAAAGGAATGTTAAAGATGAGGAATAGGGCTATGACAGAACGCCAAAGGCTTATCTATGGAGCTAGAATCAGGTTAGAGTGGTTTTTGGAGGCTAAGAAGTTAGGCAGTGTTGCTGCAGCTTGTCGTAGGCTAGGTGTACCTAGACGGACGTATTACTATTGGCACTCTAGATGGTTAGAGGGAGGTAAAACACTGCATAGCTTATTTGATCTGCCAAAAACACCAAACTCTTGTTCGAACGACCCAGCTGAAGAGTTAGTCAGCTTAGTAGTACAATTGCGTCTAGGACATATGTACGGAGAAGATGCTTTAGTAGTTGTTCTAAGTAGAGATTATGGCACTGAGATTTCTAACCATGGCGTGCATAATATCTTAAAGCGAGCTGGGCTATTAGAGAAAAGGAAGAAGCGGCCCAGGATAAAGCGCCAGCTGAGCGACTATCCATATTACTCTGGAGAAGTTTTGCAATTAGATGTAAAACACTGGAGGAAAGTTGGCTTTCAATACGACATCATTGACTGTCGCACGAGGATAAAATACAAACGGATTTATGCTGGTTACAATGTCAATAACACAGTGGATTTTCTAGAGAAAGCCCTAAGGTTCTATACCCCAGCGTTCCCCATACAGCTAGTCCAAATGGATAATGGGCCAGAGTTTACTAACGAGCGGATGTTTTCTAAAAACCAAACAAGACCATCAAGGCAGGCTCTTCCAGAAAGATGGTTGCTTGAACACGGTATAGCTTTCCGGCACATCCCTCCGGCTTCACCCAATCTTAATGGTAGAATAGAGCGGCCACATGGCGTAGACAAGTGGAGATTCAGGCACTTGGAGAATGACGAGCATACTCTAGAAAAACTACGAGAGTTCTGCCTAGAAGACTGTCTAGACTACAATACTTACCGACCGCACAGCATGCTTGAGGATAAGACACCAGTGGAGTTTCTAAATAGCCTAGCTGGTTTTGAGAATGCTACAATTGATACTAGTGTGCTGGATGTGTGGTAGGTGGACCAGAGTAAGCGCAGACGGTATTGACAAAATATGGCAAGTGTGCTATATTGTTAGTGTAGACTAATTTGTCTATGTACTTTAATGGCATACGCATACAGTTCTATGCCTCCGGATTATTGCGGTATTCGCCTGTACTCTTTTTGAGGACGAGCGATAACGCAATAATCTATTATTTTGAGGAGGCATAAGAGATGAAGAGCCCAGAGATAAAGATGCATGACAAAATGCGGCTTAGTTTGCTAGTGGATAAGTTTTGGTGGGATAACCAGACGAGTATACTGCCCGATGAGGCCAAAAAGCTCAGTATCAAGCTGACTTCACGCAAAAGATTCAGTCGCAGTAATCTTGTTATTAGAGGCGACGAAAACTTTTGCCGTAATTTTGAGGAGTTATCAACTGGCTATACAAGCTATTTTCTCAGAGCAGTGACTGTCAGCAAAAGAGGAATATATCTACATTATACAAATCTTAATGACAGAAAACTGAGAGGTTCTATTCGTTGCAACTGCGTAAAGGGTCTCAGGCTTGAATTTGAGATTCCGCGTGCAGATCCCGAAAATACGTACAAAAGTATTATGGAATACGACGAAGATCGTGTTTTAGGCAAAATCCTCCGCATCTGGGAATATACAAACGGCGAAGAACACTGTCTAACGGTTATGGAAGACGGCATGAGCGCGGTTGAAACCAGAGAGTACGTTTTACACTTGAGGCTAGAGCTTGGCATTGGGGATAATTTGCACCGAACTATCAAGCGGCTGTATGTAAATGTAATTTAAGGATTTTAGCCGCGGCATATGTCGCGGTTTTCCTTTATATGCAGCCATATTTGTGGTATAATTAACAAAATGTGAAAATTGGCGTCCTAAATTATTTGTGCAAAATCAAAAATGACAAGAAACACTAGACATTTGAGAAATCCCAAAAAGAGCAGATAGGTGGTGATAGTTTGCCGTCCGTTACACACAGAGAGAAGACCTTGTTTAAAAAACTAAAAAGCATCCGTCAGCTTGGATATGAAGAGGCCGACACCAAGGGACAACAACTGTTGAGCATTTTAGGATATAACGGTGAGTTGGAACTTGAAGAAGTGGAAGCTCTGCTTATAGCATTTACAGAGCAGTTCTTAACATCTGGTACGGAAAATAGACAAGGTCGTAGATTTTGATGAAGTCTATGAAATTGTGGAACCGTACTACTGTGAAGATAACGGCCGGCCGTGTGTAGACCCGGTAGTTCTGGTAAAAATCGTACTGCTCCAGCACCTGTTCGGCATATCTTCGCTTCGGAAAACGATAGGGGAAATAACCGTAAACGTCGCATACCGCTGGTTTCTGGGCTTTGACCTGATGACTCCGGCGCCGCATTTTGCAACGGTAAGTTATGCGTTCGCCACACGTTTTCCGAGTGAGGTATTCGAAAAAATCTTTGCCTGGGTTCTGGAACAAGCGATCAAAAGAGGGCTGGTAGATGCCAGAACCATTTTTATTGACGCAACGCATGTAAAAGCGAATGCAAACAAGAAAAAGAACCGGAAAGAGCTGGCCTTGAAAACGGCAAGGATCTACGATGAGCAGCTGCGGGCAGAGATTGAAGCAGACCGTGAAGCACACGGGAAAAAGCCGCTGAAAGACCATGACAATGACGATAAAGGAAATGGCAGCGGCGGAGTCCGTCAGATAACGGTTTCAACTACCGATCCGGATTGCGGATTGTTCCATAAGGGAGAGCACAAGGTTGAATTTGCATACACAGCCCATGCGGCGTGTGACAAGCATAACTTTGTTTTGTCCTGCGAGGTAACACCGGGGAACATTCATGACAGCACCGTGTTTGACAAGGTTTATGAGAACGTGACGGAAACGTTTGAAGCAGTGGAAACGGTGACAGTGGACGCAGGCTACAAAACACCGTGGATATGCAAAAAGGTTCAGGAGGATGGCCGGAATCTTTCCACAGCGTACAAATGCCCGATGACGAAGAAAGGGTTTTTCAAAAGCTATGAGTACGTGTATGACGAATATTATGACTGTGTGATTTGCCCGAATAACCAGGTGCTGTCTTACAGCACCACGAACCGTGAGGGTTACCGGGAGTTCAAGAGCAATCCGGCAGTCTGCAAACAGTGTGGGTACCGTGAGAAATGCACGCAAAGCAGAAACCATCAGAAGGTCGTAACAAAACACATTTGGGAACCGTTTATTGATGCTGCGGAGGATTTCAGGTACAGTCCGGCAGGTAAATGGAGTTACGGGCTCCGAAGCCAGACAATTGAACGTGTATTCGCAGATGCCAAATAGAAGCATGGAATGCGGTACACGCTGCTAAGGGGGCTTGACCGGGTGCGAAATTCGATCAGGCTTGCTTTCGTTACCATGAACCTGAAAAAGCTGGCATTGTGGGCGTGAGGACGCTCTTTTTTTATGCCTTTTTGCTCCCAATACGCAAAAGAACCCACCTTTTTGAAACCAAAAGGTGGGTTCTTTGACACTCTGACAGCACCTCACTGATTTTCAGCGAGGTGCTGTTTGCAAACTAAAAACCCGTCAAAGAATTTCATTCTATATAAAGACTATCCGATTGATTATCAACTATAAGTGTATTCGTTTCGCTGTCGAATTTTACATGCACCGTTCCGCCCCGCGCCTGAAATCGGAAATTGGCCCGCTTAAAAATCGCCGGACTCGGGGTTATTGTAAAGCTCTTAAATCCGTCGCCGGTATCTACACCCATAAAATATTTCAGCACGATAGTTGCGGGAGCACCGCTCCATGCATGATTTTTGGTGCCTAACAGATAAAAATCCTCCCAAAGAGTTGAGTTTTCATTAACTGCCAAATTGTAATACCGTGTTTTCATTCTTCGAAAAGCGTCCTCCTGATACCCCATTTCACAAAGAGCAGACAAAACGTAATTTTCCATGTATACGGTCGAATTAAAAACGGACAACAAGATATTGCGAATAAGCGGGTAGCTTTCGGGAGGACAAATCCCGCATAAAACCGCAAGCGCATTTGCCCGGTCATCTACAAAGTCGCCTGACGCATAAAAGGTACCTTTCCAGAAGGCTGTCTCAAAAGCAATACTGATTTTTTCCCGACGAGAAGCAATAAAATCATCAAATCGATGATCGCCTAAAATATCGGCCGTTTTCGCCGCAAATGATAGTGCGGAGTAATACCATGCGTTCTCTAAAACCGCACAGTCGTTATTATAAAGATGATCAAACCAATACCACAATGCCGGCGCTCCATTACGAGGCTCTACCAATCCGTTTTCGCTCATGTTCCACAGCATCAAATACCGTACCGCCGGCTCAAGGCACTCTGATAAAAGTGCCCTGTCGCCTGTGTATTTATAATAATTGGCTATTAGGCCTATTTCACTGATTGCACCCAAGCTTTGAGATGGCAGTTCACTGGCATTTGCCCCCGGGACATTGCCGACGAGAACATCACCATGCCGTAAATTGATGAAGTCACAGATTGCTTTTTTCAGCAGAAGGCGCGCTTCCTCACTGAGAAGCATAAGCGCCTGTGGGGTTTGGACAGACAAGTCACCAATCCATTGCCCGCGTTCGCGGTCAGGACAATCCATAAAATTATCCCGCATACAGACATACAACGTCCGCCCTGCTTTTTTAAAAAGCTTATCAATCAGTTCGCAATCGCTATGAAATTCTCCAACAATATCACAATTATATCCGGTTTCCCGGTATCCGATTTTCAAGTTGTCAACCGCACCGCTCAACTGCACATTTATAGTTTCGCCGTACAAATAGTTGATGCATTCATACCTATTATATCCCGGCTTGCAGATATATTCCAGCCGCTCACTATTATAAGTGTTTTCATCTCCCGGGCCGCCGTTTACGGCAAATCTGTCTGTTCTGACATCAAGTATTTCGCCACCCTTAGCTTTGCATTCAATTACGGGAATAAACGCCATTGCGTACGGCAAATCAACTGTGTATACATAATCGCCTCTCCGCTTGGGCACCTCTAAACAGCTTTCGGAAATCCTGTGGAGAGGAATCGGACGTTCATATAAATCCCCCCATAGATTATTCAAATACACAACAGCATTCTTGTATCCGCCGCGGTCAAAATCCGGCGCCCAATAATCGCCTATGTCCGAATTGGCATCAAACCCTATGCTATACCCCCCGTGAAGATATGACGGGGCGGGAGTGCCGGGACTATAGTACGCTGGATGGCGCAAGCATGTAAATCTTTTATCGCTGTGCAGATTAAGTGCATCGCACTGAAAAATCAATCCCGCCTGACCACTATCCGTATTATTGCGCCCCTCATTGCCGAAATACCAACATAGAATATTCAGTGTATTTTTGCCGATAACTAAATATTTTGCTAAATCCACACGGTCTGCATAGCCGCATCCGGGACGGCTTTCACGAAAAAGGCCACCCTCGCACACTACTTGAATACCATTTATCCATAACCAATATTTAGTGTCGACGCCGATTAAGGCATCAGCCTTTTGAGGAAGTTCATTAATTGAAAATTCACGATAGAATATGACTTTGTCATCCGGCTTCCTATTATTCTCCACCCAAATCCAATTTGCGGCTAATGAAAGCTTCATACTATCCTTTACCTCGGCTTAAAATTTTATTCTGGTATGTTGTTTTTAATCTGCATAGAAATCGCAGATTGTTAATCAAATTATACCACATTCATTATATAATTGATATAATGAACTGGCTTTAAAGTTTCTCCAGCTTCACCTTCTTAGCCTGATCCGGATGCAGTCCAGCGTATTCCTTTTTCTAACTGTAAAAGACCGCCTTTTTTATCCCCTTGTTTTGCCTCGACGCTTTTGCCTATCGCGTTCAGTATTTCGATATCCCGAAGAATCCCTATAATCTCTTCCGCTTTTTGTATTTTCCATGACACACTCATCATTCCTATGTCTTATTTTATCACGGAGTTTCTCTACACGCAATGGGTGTGGTTTTGGGGGTGCAGGTCACACATGCTCATAAGCATCCGCCATCTTTCCCTTATGAATTAAGTATATTGAAAACTTCGTATGTAAAATCTTTTATCCTGTTTGTATATAGGCTTTTAAAAAGAGCCTTACAGTTCTTTTTTGACTGTGTTTGTAAAGTAGAAAGTGGTTCTTTCCTCTTTTAGTTGAAACGCCTAAATTCTTCGAGTCTTAGCATCTTAATTCTAAGCGTCTCAAATCGGCAGCGTCCGTACATTACCCGCTTTATGACCTTCAGTTTATTTACGCTTCCTTCGGCAAGACCATTTGAATGTTGGAAAGCTATCGCATTTTTAACGGCGGTAAAATCTCTGAGTATACCTTCAGTAAAACTTTTGATCTCGCGTATATTAAGAGATTTTGCGTTTTCAAGCCACGGTTCCAACCCACTCGGGTCTTTTGAATCGAGGAGCGATTTAAACGCCCATACCAAAGTGTGGACTTGCTTAAAACAAGGATATTGCATACAGACCGAATCAAACTGAGCTATTGTTATGGATTTCACTTTTTCTAATGGATGAAAAAGAAGTTTGAAAAGGTTTTTGCGCTCAATTATCTCGACTGCTTCGGCAGTCAAATTGCTGTGGTCAAAATCTTGTTTCCGATTACGCTTCCAGTTTGCGATATAGTGGCGGACACTGGAAGAGGAACCCGCGTAACCTTTCTCGCGTATTTGGGCTTCAATCACCGTTCCCGGTATCCCCTGAAAGAGCATATGGTCTATTCCATTCATATAAGGCATCAGAATGCTGTATCTCTTTTTGCCATAGGCCGCATGTACTGGATTGAAATCATCATTGAGGTACTTGCTTACAGTTCTCTGAGCCAAGCCAGTACGCCGGGAAATTTCCCGCAAACTAAAACATTGTTTTTTAAAAGCGCGAATTTCATTAACACGATCTATCTTTTGTTGGAGCTTATCCTCATGAAAGAGCATTGTACTCGTTTGAAACATAATTTCGAGCTCATCAGGTGATGCGGTTACAAGTTTGCCATATGCCCGAATATCCATGTTTAAACTTTTGCAAATGGCAGTTTTTGTATAGCCCAAGTCGGCAAGAGTGGTTATGAGGTCATATTTTTCTTTCAGGGTTAGCTTTCGGTTCTCATCTGCTTTTGATGCCGGTTGAGGAATCGGCGGAGTTTCGGAACAGGTGACCGGTATTTTAACATTTACAGCAAGTTCCTTCTTCAAGTATTCCTGCGCATAAGAGGTTAGGTTTTTAAGCAGATGAAACCGGTCGCTTACCTGAGAAGCTTTGGGCAGAGCATCGGCTACCGCATTATGATAAGTAACAGAACCATCGCGTGATACTAAAATAACATTGGGATATGTCTTGAGCCAGGCTTTGACATCATCATATTCGCGGGAAGGTATCATATCCACGATTTGGCGCGAGTCAAAATCAATCATAATCGTTCCATAGGATTCTCTTTTCTTTAAGGCAAAATCATCTATACAGATTTTTGTTATACTTCTCTTATGAATCACCGGAGCGCCGTTTTTTTAAAAGCTTGCATATGGCAGTTTTACCTATGTCCGTGATACCATTTGAAAGAAGCTTTGAGGCGACTACTGAACTGCAATTAAGGGAAATGCGCAGTATTTCATCTTCTAATCGACTCGTCCGCTTTGCATTTTTCGGTAAAAGCAGAATTTTTCAGCAAATGTTTTATGACCACAATCTGGGTTTTGACAAAACATTTTCCGGTTTTCTATTATGATAGTCACTTTCTTACCTTGAATTGGCAAATCAGAAAACTTGCGCGGATAGCAGGAATGCACTTTTGTCGATGGCGTTGCACAGTACGGGCAAATTAGTTCCTGACGGTTCGGTCTTACTGTAATAAACATGAAATCGTCCCTAACCTCATGGGACACATAATCCAAGCTATTGTCAAGCAGTTTTATTATCTCGTCTATGACTACCACCTCTTTATCAGTTGTTGTCACTATTATATACCATTTGAAGATAGTTTTCAACTAAAAGAGGAAAGAAGTATGTGTCAAGTAATCGTTGGCAAGAGTTTAAGGCACACAAAAAAAGTAATAAAGCAGCTGCGAATAATCCGCAAGTCTTTACAGTTCACGGCTAAAATGCTTTGCAGACATGCCGACGGCGACGGAAACTCAGGGATATATCAGCCATATGTTCGCCGACGATACCCGATTATAGCATTTTATCCGCGCCCTGTAAAGA
>JAISWS010000043.1 GCA_031270725.1 Syntrophomonadaceae bacterium
CAATCTCTTTTCTCAATGGTACAGGCTTTCGTAAGTTTTTCCTAGGGTGGCTCAAGTCTTGGCCGAAACTGGATCAGTCCCGGTGGCCGAAATTGGCTTACTTTATATTACCGCTTACAGACGGCCAGAATTAAAAATAAATTTTTTCAGCATTTTGTTGTTTTAATGCGCAATTTATTATTTTGTCTTATAGTTTTTTCTTTATTTCTTGACATACTAGCGACAGTTAGTTAAAATATAAATAACGATGTGCAACGGCTTTTAATTTAATAGCTTATTAACGTAGTCTGATAAGCAGATAAAGGAGGAGTAACCATGCAGCAGGGGCGCGTAGTTATTGTGGATAATTCCATTTATGTTCAGGAAGCGATGAAAAACGCATTGGTAAGTAATGAGGGAATTGAAGTTGTAGGAACGGCAGATAACGGTGCGCTTGCTCTTGATATTCTCCGAAACGAACAGGTGGATGTAATTGTAACTGATTTGGTATTACCGTGTTTAGACGGGCTTTCTTTGATAGAAGAGATTAGTAACCAGGTTTTTTTGAATAAACCAAAGATTATTGTATTGACCGCGTTGATAAGTGATGCTTTGATCAGGCGAACCATGAGCTTCGGGGTGAATTATTATATGCTGAAACCATTTGAGCCTGCCGTAGTCTGCCAACGGGTTGTGGAATTACTGCATACACAAAATATTTTAGTGCCTGGCATGGAAATAAAAAATAAAAAGCATTGTTTTGACGAACAGTTATTTAACATATTACTTACCATAGGAATCCCCGCCCATATAAAAGGATACCACTTTTTACGTGAAGCTATCAAAAGAGTGATTGATAATCCGGATTTGATAAACGCTCTCACAAAAGAACTTTACCCAACGGTAGCATTGCGCTTCAATACCTCTGCCACAAGGGTAGAACGCGCTATTCGTCATGCAATTGACGTGGCCTGGAATAAAGACCAGATAGGGAATATTAATAAGTTGCTCGAAAGTGACGTATATGTACAAAACCGAAAACCGACCAACGGAGAGTTGATTGCCTTAATCGCGGATAGGTTTATTCTGGAGAAGACCGCTTAACCATAAAAAATCCATATGTCAGCATTTGGGTCCGGCTGAGCATTTAAAGACGGCGTTCCGGGTTCTTGTCCGGATCGGTTTTACGAGTTTTGTTCAGTTCCGGCGGAGAGTCCCCTTTTTTGATTCAATGGTTGTGCTATGTCCTCAAAAACCGCCCCGCTCGTGTATTGCTGGCGTTATCGAGTTCCCACAGCTCTCCGCTGATTTGCTGGGCCGGTTTTTACTGCTTTTGAGAAGCCCCGTGATTCCCTTCTTTGTCATGGTTTCCCATTTTCCCTTATTGCGGTTTATTTTGCTTTGTAAGGCAAAAATCCCTGATTTAAACACCGTTCTCGCCTGGTATAAAATAATAGCTGCCTACCTTTATGATGGGGCGCGAATACAAAAAACCGGTTACCCCATTTACCTCAAATAACAAACGCCGATACTTTTCCTCTTAAATGGCATTTTACCATTGCGCTTTTATAATTATTAAAGGGGCCTCCAATAACTGGCAGTGTACAGATCCGGCCTGAATTTTCCCGCGGTTCACAGTCGAAAAACGCGGCCATACTTCTTACGGGGATAACATATGTTTGCCCACTGCTCACGAATTAAGGATGCTGGCAGTATGGCGAGGCTTTTCAACGAAGAAGCGCGCCGGAATGTGTGCGGCAAGGGCTCTTAGATGCCCCCACTGTCAAATTTCCCTAAAAAACAGAATGTTTTTATATTTTTTATAGTATGTTATAATTCTGATTAGAATTTTATTTTAATTAACGTAAAATTGGGATAAAAAGCTAATATTTAAGAAAATCCGTGAAAAATTTTCAAAGGAGTTGTTTTGCGAGTTGAACGTACTATTGGAACATATATTGCTGATATTAGAAAATCGCCAATGAATAAAATTATTTTAAGTGCGGATAGCACTTGTGATATTGGTCCTGAGTTGCAAGATAAATATGGGGTGCAATTTTTTAATTTACACATTCAGATAGGAGAAAAAACCTACATAGATATGCTGGAGATTACCGCTGAAGATATATACGCCGCTTGGAGACAACACGGGTTACTGCCGAAAACAGCCGCGGTGACACCGGAGGATTACCGAAACTTTTTCCAGCCCTGGATAGAAGAAGGGTACAGTGTATTGCATGTCAGTTTAGGGTCAGGATTGTCGTCTTCTTATCAAAACTGCTGTTTAGTGGCGGAGGAGTATAAAAATGTTTATACAGTTGATTCCGCAAATCTAAGTACCGGAGCGGGCTATTTAGTGGTTTTAGCGGGAGAAATGATTGCCGCGGGCATGAAAGCGCCGGATATTCAAAAAGAGCTGATAGCTCTTAGGGAAAATATGGAAGCCAGTTTCCTATTGGATACCTTAGAATTTATGAATGCGGGAGGAAGGTGCAGCGCGGTAACCGCTTTCGGCGCTAATATTCTGCGCATAAAGCCATGTATTGAAGTAGACAATAAAAATGGCGGCAATATGGTAGTAGGGAAAAAATATCGGGGCCCTTTGGAAAAAGTTTTGACTAAATATGTGGACGATAAGATTGGAAATCGCTCCGACCTGGATTTATCCCGTTTATTTATAACTCATTCCGGTTCGCCGCCGGAAGACATTGATATGGTTTATAACCATGTGCTGGAGCTGGCGGACTTTAAAGAAATACATATTACTAAAGCCAGCGGAACCATATCCGCTCATTGCGGGCCCCGAACCCTGGGATTGCTATTTATGGCCACAAAAAGATCGTCAGATCGTCAGATAATATTTTAATGAATTTTTTATTTATGGGAACTCGACAAAACTTACTTTTAGTGATAATATATTAATGTCTTGCGCATAACTTGCTTTGCTTAAACATATTAAGCAAAGCAGTCTCAAAAGAAAAGATTATGCGATGCATTGCAGTGTTTGGAGAGATGGCTGAGCTGGCTGAAGGCGCTCGCCTGCTAAGCGAGTAGATGGATAAAACTGTCTCGGGGGTTCGAATCCCCCTCTCTCCGCCATATGAAAAAAAGCAAATTATGGCGATGGCTATGTGAAGGGGATTTATCAGCTGGTATTTGGCAATGCCGTTTTTTTTCCGTTCATGTTAGGTTATTAAAAGGTAAAATTATTAATGTGTTTTTTAATTGTGCGCCCGTGGCTCAGCTGGATAGAGTAACAGACTACGAATCTGGAGGTCGCAGGTTCGAATCCTGCCGGGCGCGCCAGATGTTTTTATATATTAAAAAATTCCGCCCTCAATGTGTGTTTAACTTTTAGATTTAAACACAACGGGGGATTAGTTTTAATTATGATAAGCGCCCGTAGCTCAGCAGGATAGAGCAACGGTTTCCTAAACCGTGTGCCGGGGGTTCGAGTCCCTTCGGGCGCACCAATGCTTGCAGTACTGAAAAAAGGCGATGCCATATCCTTGTTTCTGTTATATTTTATTGAAAAAATGCTACGCTGGCCAAAACGGGGGCTTACTGTGAGAAACGAAGATTATATGGAGATAGCCTTACACTTAGCCCGTGAGGCCGGACAGTCAGGCGAAGTGCCGGTTGGGGCAGTGCTGGTAAAAGAGGGGCATATTATAGCCAAAGCGGCTAACGCCAAAGAAACTAATACAGATGCGACCGCTCACGCGGAATTACTGGCGTTGCAGATGGCGGCACGCAAATTACAAACTTGGAACTTGCGTGATTTAATAATGTATGTAACTTTAGAACCATGTGTAATGTGTGCGGGCGCTATGGTTAACGCTCGTTTAGGAAAATTAATTTACGGAACCAAGGATAAAAAAGCTGGCGCGGCAGGGTCTGTATTCGATGTCGCCAGATGTCCGGCTCTTAATCATCAGATACAGGTTGAAAGCGGAGTTTTGGAAAAAGAATGCTCCGAACTGCTAAGTAAATTTTTTATTAATTTGAGGAGAGATGGCCGAGTTGGTCGAAGGCGCTCGACTCGAAATCGAGTAGGTGGCTAATAACCGCCTCGTGAGTTCGAATCTCACTCTCTCCGCCAAATTGAAAAATCAATTGTCATAATAATTAATAGAGGCATCAGCTATTGTGTTTATTTATTGTCGTGGAGAGATGGCTGAGCTAGGCTGAAGGCGCTCGATTGGAAATCGAGTAGATGGGTAAAACTGTCTCGGGGGTTCGAATCCCCCTCTCTCCGCCATTAGGAACTAACGCGAACCCGGCCCGGGTACTTCATTGCCAGGGAGGCGTCCGCTTTTTCTTTTAAAAATATTAATGAAAGGAGCTCGTCCGGTAAATAAAAATCATATTTCAAGGGCGCCTGAAGGTAAACAACACCCACTTGCCTATACGATAGTAAGAGGTACTGTGATCTCTGTTCTGGTTTTTTGCATTCTCTCTTTTATTTCTATGGCAATTCTTTTTGGCATTCTTTTTGGCCGCAATGAATTAAAATCCGATGATATTTCGTTACGCTATGAAGAAATTGATAATATTAAATATCCGCGCACTACTATTAGTTTTATTTCACGCGGCAATGCGCTCTGTGGATATATATATGGGGAACAGAACCAAAAGGGGCTAATTTTATTTGCACACGGCATTCGGAGCGGCGCCGACAGTTTTCTTCCCGAAGTAATGTATTTTGTTGACAAAGGCTGGCGCGTTATGACTTTTGACGGCACAGGAACAAGGCGGAGCGAAGGGAAAAGTATCTTGGGCTTGCCGCAAACTAAAATAGATGTTGAAGCTGCTATAGAATACATAAAATCAGATAACAGCTTGTCAACGCTCCCACTGGTACTTTACGGACATAGTATGGGCGGATACGCGGTTGCCGCCGCGCTCGGAAATTACCGCGACGATGTTGAGGCTGTTGTTTGCGTTGCCGCGTTCAACTCCCCGGCAGATACGATGTATTTCCACAGTAAAAATACTGTAGGGATCCTCGCAGATATTGAATATCCGTTTATGTGGCTATATCAAACTTTATTATTTGGCGCAGACGCTAATATCACCGCTGTCGACGGACTGAATTCTTCAGATACGCCCGTACTAATTGCCTATAGCGAGAATGACTTAACGGTTCCGCATGATGAAATCGGGTTATACGCATACAGAGAAGAGATTATAAATCCCCGTGTCAACTTCTATTCTATGGAAACATATTATGACGGACATACAACGGCCTGGTTAACTGAGAATAGCGGGAAATACGCCACAGAACAATGGGAAATGCTAAAGCGTCTGCACGCTGAATACGGCGACATAATTCCTGCTGATATTTATTCCGAGTTTCTTAATGGCGTAAATAAAATGCAAATGAACGAACTAAATTTGCAGTATGCAGATATGGTTAACGATTTCTTTAGAGATTCACTTGATGATACATCTGAACTAAGCAACATGGATTAGGGCAATGATAAGCGCTCAAAAAACCGCGTTTTGATACTGCTTAGAGGCTAATAATATTGCATTATTTTTTGCTTTTTATTTGGGGTTTGTCCCGAAGAATGTGTAAAGTAAAGACCAAAAAGTGTAAAACAAAGCAGTATTTTTTAAAGGCGGTCAGCCAAAAGGGCCAGGCTACCCCCCCTTGGAAATTTGTATTCAAAACCGCCTGAGCAAGGCAGCCAAACTGGAAATCATAACCATATTTTTTTAAGAACCTGTCTAACATCTTTAGCATTTTGTTCAAATAGTGTATAATTGCGGTAAAAACAGCGACTGGGTGATGATATGCAGGAAAGAAAACAGCTCTGGCGGCTCGCTTTGCCAATAGTGTTAATTGTCTTGCTTTCTACTTTCGTCGCTTGTGCCAAGATAACTGACCCTCAGCTTTATGACGAATACCCTGAGAAGAGCATTGAGAACAAAACGGTGCTTTTCAACAATGGCTGTTGTTTTTATCTGGCGGATTTCTCAATGTGGCTAACTAATGAAGATGGTGAAAAACGCCTGTTGCTGAATAATGACTCTCCGCCTTATGGGAAGCGGCTTTCATCCGAACTTCCACAGAATATTTCGGGTCATCTAACGGTTTATGTATCCTTTGCTTATGATTATATTTCGGCGGGGCGCGTTGAGTTCCCTGTCATGGATTTTGATTCTATAAAAGCTCTAAATCAAGACGGTTTGCTTCTTATTTTTGGCGACGGCGACTTGAGTGTTAAAGCAGGTTTTACAGAGCATTATTTCGCCTATAATGAAGCGCCGTGGGCTGTCAGCCACTCAACACTTCGCTTTAGTAACCATATTTCTGATTCTACCCCATTATTCACATTTGAAATTACCCAAACCGGCACACAGAATCTCGCAGACTTAGAGGCAAAGATATGCCAATTGAATGTCGTCAGTGGAGAAAAACCTGAGCGTTTGACTTAGACTTTTCAGATTTCTACAAGCGAAGAGCTTGCCACTGCAACGTTCAGTTTGGTAGATATCGACAGCGACGGCTACAAAGACATCGAGATACTGGATTTTGACGCGAGTAATAAGCAGTACAAATATTATCGCTGGAATCCACTTGAAGAAAAATTTGAATCACACCCTTTCTTCTCCCTGTTCTGCAGCAGCTACGTCGTAATACCTGAGACACGTCAGCTTCTTGTCACAGTCGCAAACGGCATCTATCCGTATATACGGGAATTGTATGAGCTGACAGACACCAAAAACGGCGGCTGGCTTGGTAGTTACGAATATTGATACGAGCAGAAGAAACAGATTATGAACTAAGCGGCGAAGAGATAACTTTTACAGTACATATTCGTAGTGATAATGAGCTGTATAGCAAGAAAATGACGCAGGAGGAATACTACGACGGAGATAGGACTGTTCGCGACAATTACCTCCGCTTTGGTGTAGCAAATCCGATTAATGTTGATACTGCAAAAGCTCTTTTGTATGAGAAATTTGGAACACACGATGAGGTAAGCGGATATGAGTTCTCTTTTGAATTCGAAAGCATGAAAGCTCTGAAAGGAATATCGTGCTATGCGTTCCGATGGTCGCGTCTGGTTGATGGGATTCATTGGTCTTACATTGACGAAGTTATCGTTGCGCCAGACGGAGAAATTGTTTTAGACTCAACTACTGAATCTGAAACTCCCGATACGGCGAAAGCTGCCTGAGATTTTCGAAACCCTGCCTGAGCCTGAATTCTCACAAGGTACACAAGGAAGAATAAAAATTTAAGCACGACGAACCAAATGCGTTTTTCTGGCATACAATGCAAATGAAACAATAGTTTTTGGACTATAGTAAATCATATCCTAGTGTCTGCTTGCATAAGTCCGTATTATTATTTTATGGCACGAACCAGCTAAAATAATGCGTTTATAAATTGTTGAATTTTTGCAATTAAACCCTAGTATGATGTAACATCTAAAACTTTACAGTATCTGTCTCCGCATCATTGCACTTCCTATGGGGGCATCCCCTGTTAGAAGTATCCGCTCTTCGCATACCTACTCCCCTATATCCTATCCCCCTACGGGGATAGGCACAAGCCGGGGAGCGGGTACAAGATGGCCCTCCTATCGGGGGCACGGCAGGGAAAGGCTGTCCTGTTTTGTAAAAATTTAGACGACACTAGATACTAGTTTTTTCTATATTTAAGGAGGGAAATTTAATATGAATAGCATAGATCGCTGTAAGCAGTGTTATGCCAATATAAATTGTCAATACGGTCGTTATTGCTGCTGTCATATCCTGGCTATTCCTGGCCCGCAAGGCATCCCTGGCCCCCCCGGCGCAAAAGGTGCAGACGGTACAGGCATAACCATCAGCGGCTCTTATAACAGTGAAAGTGAACTCATCGCGGCGCATCCAAGCGGCAACGCGGGGGACGCTTACCTTGTCGGGGAAGATCTGTATGTTTGGAGCGCAACCTCTCAGAAATGGGAAAATGCCGGTAATATCAAAGGCCCGCAGGGACTTCCCGGCCCTCAAGGGATAAAAGGCGATCCCGGCCCTCAAGGCCCAAAGGGCGATCCCGGCCCTACCGGCCCTCAAGGGCTGCAAGGTACCCCCGGCTCCGCTGGCCCTCAAGGCATTCCTGGCCCGCCGGGCGCAAAGGGCGCAGACGGTACAGGCGTAACCATCAGCGGCTCTTATAACAGTGAAAGCGAACTCATCGCGGCGCATCCAAGCGGCAATGCGGGGGACTCTTACCTTGTCGGGGAAGATCTGTATGTTTGGAGTGCAACCTCTCATAAATGGGAAAATGCCGGTAATATCAAAGGCCCGCAGGGGCTTCCCGGCCCTCAAGGGATAAAAGGCGATTCCGGCCCTACCGGCCCTCAAGGGCCGCAAGGTTCCCCCGGTCCCGCTGGCCCTCAAGGCCCAAAGGGCGATCCCGCTTCACCCGACCGCCAGGCAGCGACTATTATTCCGTTTGCTTCCCATACCGCACCCCTTATATCAACAAACAACGCAGGTGAGTCAACAAATGTCAGCGCGATTACTTTTGGCGGAACGCCACCTGTCATAGCGCTTGCGGAAGACGGAACCGTAACGCTTCAGGCAAAAAACAATCAAGACGTGTTTTCTGTGCCTTTTGCTTCCGTTATTGAGAATATCTATGTTACCTTTAACACATATGTGGATTTTACCTTCCCGGCAGGGATAACAGTTTATCCGTTTCTACAGCTATATATCGCGCATCCTGCAAGTAATACGTTTGCGCCGTTATCGATGACGAAACTCGTAGCTAATACGGGATATAGCGGCACCATACCCGCTCATACCCCACGCGCAGCCTCCGTTTTACAAATGGGAATTACGTTAACCGCTGGTACAAGAATTCTCATTGGAGGGCAGATGGAAATCAAAGGGAGCGGTAATCTCAATCAAAATTACTATTTTTATTCCACGGGCGGAATTGCCATAAGGAATGTTTGAGGGTAAATTCAGGGGCCGCACACATGTTTTTCAATATTTTTTGCCTTCTGCGCCCATTCGGTTAATTAATGTCCTGTGGCTCCGTAAAAATATTATTGTCAACAGTTTCTAAAAAATGGATTGCCTTGCATAAACAACTTTGCTAGAATATTATTTAATGTTTGTAAATCGACACTTTTTGACATTGAACTGTATTATCTGTTTAATTGTAACATTTTTGCTTTATTATTTTGTATTATATTGTTTTATATTGTTGAAAAATGCTTGCCTTTTTATACCATGGATGGTATAATTTATTTATATTTGAAAAAATAAGGAGGGCTTATGGGTGTTAAAATCAACTGGCGTAGTTAGAAAAGTAGACGAACTCGGGCGTATCGTTATCCCCATAGAATTAAGAAGGACGATGGGGATCGCAGAAAAAGACGCGTTAGAAATCTATGTAGACGAAGAAAAAATCATCTTGAAAAAATATGAACCTGCCTGTATTTTTTGCGGAAACGCCGAAGAAATCAGCAATTACAAAGGGAAAAATTTATGCATACATTGCCTCAGGGAAATAGGCAAAAAAGCGGTGTGATTTTCATACCGCTTCTTTAAGTAGACTCATCAATAAATGCTTTATAAATGACTGATTTAGGGATTTTGTATTCCAGTGCCTTTATTTTAAAGGCGCTTTTTTTATCTATTCCTTCGTCCAGCATAATTTTAATCTCTGAAACCACTTGCTTTATGTTAATTTCAGGGTTTTGTCCGCGCCATCCTGCGATTATGACACAAATCTCACCTTTAGGCGCATTTGCCTCGAAATGCCGCAATATCTGACCACACGGGCCTCTTATTACTTCCTGGTTAATCTTAGTTAACTCCCTGGCCACTGCAATTTCACGCTCGGCGCCTAATACCATTTCAATATCCTCTAAAGTAGCAATAAGCCTATGCGGCGCTTCATACAAAATTACCGCCTTTTCTTCCCTTTCAAACTTTTTTATTTCTTCCCTTCTTTTTCCCGGCTTGCGGTTTAAAAAGCCGGCAAAAATAAAAGCGTATCCGGAAAAGCCTGAAGCAATCAAAGCCGTGGTCACCGCCGAGGGCCCCGGAATAATATCGACCTTTAATCCTGATTGCATGGCTTTGTCCACGATTACCTGACCCGGATCAGAAATCCCGGGCATTCCGGCGTCAGTAACCAAAGCCACTAGCAGCCCTTCTTTAATTTTATTGATTATATAATCTTCTTTTTTGGCGGAGCTGTAATCATGATAACTGACCAGCTTCTTTTTGATTTTATAATGATTCAATAATTTTATGGTATGGCGGGTATCTTCGCAAACGATTATATCCGCTTTATTAAGCGTATCAATCAAACGGAAGCTGGCGTCTTCCAAATTACCGATGGGGGTAGCGCAAATGAAAAGTTCTCCTGCTGACAAATGTTTACTGCCTCCTCGCGTAATACCGCAAAACTTCGTCTCCATAAATCCCCGGGGCAGAATAAATAATTAAAGGGGGCTCTACTGTTAAAGGCCTCCGAATATCCCCTTTCGAGGCTCGCAGCATAACCAGCGCCGCTTTTTTGTCTGAAAAAGAATGTACTAAACGCAAGGTTAACAACGATAATCTATTCTCCCGCAATCGTTCTATAATTTCCTGCAGCCGTTCGGTCCGCTGTATCATGTAAAGGGAACCTTGCCCGCGCAATAAATATTCCGCCGCTTTTATAAAATCGTTCAGCTCCGCCCATATTTCATGACGAGCCCCGCATATTTCCTCATTCAAGTTTAACTTGCCGTCTCCTTTTCGCCAAAAAGGAGGATTGCAGGTAACCAAATCCGCTTGTTCCGAAGGTAAATATTTATGTATTTCTTTAATATCGCCTAATTTAATATCGACCGTACTTTCCAAGCTGTTATACTTTATACTGCGTTTGGCGCGTTCCGCCATGCTATGCTGTATTTCAACCCCGACAATTTTCAGGCCCGGGCAGCGATAAGACAAAATCACCGGAATTATTCCGCCGCCCGTTCCCAGATCAACTGCCTGCCGGCAGGTCGCTAATTCAGGAAAATGAGCTAATAAAACCGCGTCAATTGCAAAACGGTATCCTTTTTTCGGCTGGATGATTTTATATCCTCCTAATAGCAGATCGTCCAAACTTTCCGTTGCCGGCTCTATGATCCCGTCCATATCACTCCTTATTTAACAAAGCGTTACAGAATAAACATTCCCCGTCCCGCGTTAAGCCAAAAGCCACATTACACACATGATACCCTTCTTTGTATATGCGTCCGATATTTTCATAATTTTCAAATTCTATAAGCATAGGTTTCCCCACTAAAGATTCCTTGTGGAGATTGTGCTTCAGCCCTTGGTTTTCCAAATGTTCAATTCTTTCTTTAATGTCTCCGACTTCTATAACTAAAGCTCTAATTATTGCTTTCAATTCTTGAAGATTTTCGGTCATTTCTTTTACCATCCTGCCCTTTATCTTCATATCCTTCGGATTCATATTTTAAACAGCACATCAATCTTCCGCAAATTCCCGATATTTTTGTAGGATTCAAAGAAAGATTCTGTTCTTTGGCCATACGTATTGAAACCGGGATAAATTCCCCTAAAAAAGATTTGCAGCACAAAACCCGTCCGCAGGCCCCTATTCCTCCCAGCATTTTGGCTTCATCCCGCACTCCGACTTGCCGCAGCTCTATTCTGGTCTTGAATATACCGGCTAAATCTTTTACTAATTCCCGAAAATCCACTCTTCCTTCCGCCGTAAAATAAAAAATGATTTTACTTAAATCAAATGTATATTCAACATCAATCAAATGCATTGGCAATTTATGTTCATACGCTTTTTTACGGCATACTTCCAAAGCTTTTTGTTCTTTAACTTTGTTACTGGCGTTATTATTTTCGTCCGCGTCGGTCGCTTTGCGAAGCACTTTTTTTAGCGGTAAAACCAGTTTGTTTTTAGCCATTTCTTTTTTTTCCGTAGCTATGGTTCCAAATTCGACCCCGCGAACCGTTTCCACGATCACATTATCTCCCGTGCTAAAATTAAATTTTTCTCCGCAATCAAAATAATATATTTTACCCGCAGACTTAAACCTGACCCCTACTACCCAAGCCAATATTACCTCTCCTTAATTTTTAAATTAAAAATCTTCCATACTATAAACGCAATATTAATATTAATTATTGCGGAATTAACATTTAAGCGATAATTGGTCTTGAATTCGACTATTTCCGGCAGTAAATTTATTATAGCCGGATTATGCTCCGGTTTTATAACCGCCAGTAAATCCGCCCGTTTCAGCATTGACAGATTGCTGGTGTTACAAGTCAAACTATATACGCAAATATCTCTTAAAATTAATTCTAACACGCCTGTAAATAATTCAGGCTCTTTATCAATATTTTCAGCTAAAACAAAAATTTCCGTTCTCCGTCCGTCAATTAGCTTGATTAAGCTGTCACAAATCAGCTCATAATAAGCTGCCAATGCCGCACTATCCGCAAATTTTACGGCTTTGCTTAAACTTCCCTGGGACAACTGAGCCGCTTGTTCCGCTTTAGTTTCCTCCGCGCCATGCTGCTGCAAAAAAGTCAGTATTTCCGCATCAGTTAACGGCATAAATTTAATAATCTGCCCTCTTGAAAGAATCGTCTCCAGGGCATAATTGTTGTCAACTATCAGAATAATAACCGCGTAATCAGGCGGCTCTTCCAGCGTTTTCAGCAAAGCGTTGGCGGCTTCCAGGGTCATAAGGTGCGCATCTCTTATGATTATGAACCGCCGTTTGCTACTGTACGGCTTTAAGGCTAACCACGGCTCTAAATCCTTGGTGATTTTATCTTTGCCCAAGCGGGTTTTACCTTCATCCCGTTCAATGACCAATAAGTCAGGATGGTTATTTTGCGACAACATCCCGGAAGCGTTAACGTTATCCCTGCCTATCAAAGCGTAAGCTAACGCCAAAGCCGTTTTATATTTACCTACGCCTTCAGGCCCTAAAAAAATATATGCGTGCCTGATCCTGTCTAAAGCTATCGCTTTTTTAAGGTAATCAACATTTTTTTTATGTCCGATTATTTCAGAAAAACCATCCATATATTAATTCCTATATTTTAACAATTTTAAACCATTAAATCAATCAGCATGCCTTTTATTTTATCCATCGTTTCAAATATTTCTATCGGCTCCATTTTATTTTCCAAAAAAGCGTTTATAATCTTTTCCACTTCTTTATCGATAACCCCAACAGTAATCAGCATGGTTCTGCCCCGGCGGTTACGGCCTCTTTCTTTTTGTATGGCATAAGCTTTATTAATCGCTTCCGTAAGAAATTTTTTAACCAGACTTTTATAATGTACTAAATCATCAATAGTCATGGTCTTTTTTAATTTTTCATACAGCCCTTCAATCTGTTCCAGCAATTCCTGCATACGCATTTGATTGTCCGCCTGCCGCCTATAGTTCAATTCTTGTTCAAACGAATTACTTTCTTTGCGCTGCACGTCCAATGAGCTTGTCTTGCCAAGCGGGCTAAAATTTCCCAGGTTTCTTTTATCCCTGCTTATTTTCAATAACGGGATCTCCTTTCACGCCTAAGCGCTATGCCGTTTAATATACTTAATTATACAGGATTTCACCTGCGCCTCAACCTCCGTTAATTCGCCGCCCGCGTTAATTACTATTATTCTTTCGGGATTCTGCGCCGCTAGGTCCAAATACCCTTCCCTTACTTTTTTTTGAAATTCCAGCCCCATTTGCTCCACACGATCAGGCCCCTCCTCTTTTTTTCTTTTATACGCTTCCTCCGGATCCATATCCAGCAAAAAAGTAAGCTGAGGCGAAAATCCCATGGAACAATGGTCGTTGATATTGTTCAGAAATTCACGCTCTATTCCTCTTCCATAGCCTTGATAAGCTAAACTGGAATCTGTATAGCGGTCGGCTAAAACCATATGTCCTTGTTCCAAGGACGGCATTATTATTTCCTGTACCAGCTGCATCCTGGCGGCGGCATAAAGTAAGTATTCCGTTTTAGGTAATATGCCTGTATTTTTTATATCCAAAAGCAACTCCCTGATCTTCTCAGATATTAAAGTGCCGCCCGGTTCTCGTACATAAACCGCCGGATAGTTTTTTTCTTTAAAAAAATCCATCAGCTTTTTTATCAGAGTAGTTTTACCCACTCCGTCAATGCCTTCAAAACTAAAAAACCACCCTTGTCCCGCCATTATTTCATATCGCTCCATCCAAAACCCATATTTTACCCCCTGACTCTCCGCCGGCTTTATGTACCTGCAAACAGTTGGCCCTTAACCATAATAAATACTCGATGATTTCCTCATTGATTAATTCTCCCGGTACCATGCAAGGAATTCCCGGCGGATAAGCGGCAATTAATTCCCCTGCGACGCACCCCCTGCTGTTACGCAAATCCACAAGGGTTTTTGTGTGCAACCAAGCCGAACGGGGATTCACAACTTGTTTAGGCATAGGCGGAGCCGGAACACGGATCCTTTTCCTGGCGCCCAGATATCTTAAAGATATTTTTTCCAAAGCCTCGTATAATTTTTGCCACTCTTGAGACTCATGAAACATTGACATCATGGCTAAAATAACATTTACACTCTGCAATTCCACCTCAATTTTAAATTCCTCCCGTAAAATCCGGCCTACTTGGAATCCGTCAAGGCTTAAATTCTCCATTTTTATGAGTATCTTTAAAGGATCTGTCCCTGTTATTTCCTCATGTTTTTCCCATTCTTCCTGCACCAGTTTAAAACCGGGCAGCCGGTTTATTTTTTCTTTATAGCATTGCGAACTTTTTAACGCCTGCTCTAAAAGTCCCTCTCCATTTTCCGATAAAAACGCTCTGGCGTAATCCATTGAAGCTAACAACGGGTACGACGGGCTGCTGCTCGAAACAAGGCCGACCGCCTGCCCCAACTGTTTATCTCTTTTATAAAGCCGGCCTGTATGCAGACAAGCCCCTTGATTAAACACCGGCCACGTTTTATGCAATCCCTGAACTACAGCGTCGGCGCCTTGCTGAAGCGCTGGTTCCGGATACTGCGGATGAAATACAAAATGTCCGCCATGCGCCTCGTCTATTATTAAAGGGACGGCGTCATGATTTTCTGTCATCCGGGCTATAGACCGCACATTCAGACAAGTCCCGTAATAATTAGGACTGACTAAAAATACCGCTTCCAAATCCGCATGTTTTTCAAGCGCTTCCGCGATATCCTGCCTGTTTACCCCCCAAGCCACTCCGGTATCTTCATCTGTTTGCGCCGGTATGTAAACCGGCTCGGCTCCGGACAGTACCAGCCCGCTGAAAAAGGCTTGATGCGCATTACGGGGCAGCAATACTTTACCCTGCATATTTCGCAGGCTCAAAAAAAAAGCCTGTATGCCGCTTGTAGCTCCGTTAATCAGGAAGAAGCTTTTTTGAGCGCCGGCTGTTTCTGCTAACAGTTTCGCCGCCCGCTTTATAATGGACCGCGGTAAATGAAAGTTGTCCAGCTCCGGCAGCTCCGTAAAGTCATAGGACGCCATATCCTGAAAAACTTTTGGCATCCCCCGGCCTCCGGCATGTCCCGGCATATGCAGACGCAATCTGTTCTCCTGAATATATTTTACCAAAGTATTATAAATAGGAGCCTTCAATTGATGACGCGCTGATTTGCCGTATTCCCTCTGTTTCATCTGTCCTGCCAAATATTGGTTTTAATTTCTTCCAATTAATATCTACTGTCATAATAACACATATATCCGTCAGGCGTCTTATTAATCTTTACCAATAAAATTTCGCCTCCGCGCTTGACGCATCAAATTTATTCGCCAGAGCTTTTTTACCTTTTTGAGTAAATTATCATAATCCGGACGGTTACTTTCCGCAGCAACTATTTTCCATTCACACTCTTTACAAAGAAATATTTTTTCGATTTTTATTCCTCCGCGCAGTCCTGATGCGGGAGTTTTTTTACACATATCGCAGCAAGGCAAAAGATGCCCGTGCATTTTTTCGTTCTTCTGGCGGCTCTTGGTTTTCATACATAGATTTCCTTTATTATTTTTTTGGCTACGCGTATACTTATTTTTCCCGCAGGATATATTATCTTATGCGCAACTATGAAAAAGGCTAATATCACACTGTGGATACGGCCGTTGGATGTTTTGGGTGTAGGATAAATTAGACAGGTGTATTGTAATCTGTTTAATTCATACATCCCGGCCCGGAATAAAATATTCAGGCCTGCGGATATTACCGGCTATACGCGATTCGGAGCATATGGCATATTTATTGCATTAATGAGTTTTAATAATTTTTGCCAGCGTATTTTTAACTACACATAAATAACTATTTCATTAATGCCGCTTACCCTTAACGGTGAATTTACGCATTTAAAAAGGAGGTGACGACCTGATTACCTAATACCATACATAATACTTGCGGCTCTATGCTTACAAAAATTACTGATAATGGAATTTACCTGACACTTGATTGGAGGCTCTTATCTAAATGGATTTTGAATTAAACGATATTCAAAAAATGGTTCAAGAAACAGCGCGTAATTTCGCTGAAAATGAAATCGCGCCTTACGTTGAAGAAGATGAATTAAATCATTATTATCGCCGGGAAATCCTCAGTAAAATGGGCGATTTAGGCTTACTGGGCTGGAATATCCCTGAAGAATACGGCGGCAACGGCATGGGCTGGATGGAAGGCGTCCTGGCTCTGTATGAAATATCAAAAGTCCACACTTCATGGCGGCTCAGCATAAGCGGTAACTGCTGGGGGCCGGCCATGACCATAAACCAGTTCGGCACGGAAGATCAAAAACAAAGGTTTATTCCTAAACTTGTAAGCGGGGAATATATCGGCAGCTTTGCTATGACTGAAGCAAATTCAGGCTCAGACGTAGCCAGTATGAAATGTTTCGCTGAAGATAAAGGCGACCATTATATTATAAACGGTTCAAAAATGTGGATATCCGGCGGACATGTCAGCGATGTCGGGCTTTTATACGTTTTAACGGAAAAAGGCAAGGGAGCCAAAGGGTTATCCTGTTTTGTCATCGATTATAATAATACTCCCGGCGTGGAGAAAATCCCTATTACCACCAAGTTCGGCATGTATTGCGCCCCCACTTCCGAGTTAGTCTTTGAAAATTCCATAGTGCCCAAAGAAAACTTATTAGGGACTATCGGACAAGGTTTCAGTATCTGTATGTGGCAGCTTAATAACACCCGTATGGGCTGCGCTACCGGAGCGGCGTCTTTGTCAGCGGCAGCTTTGGAAGGGGCCGTAAACTATGCCAATGAAAGGCTGCAATTCGGGCAGCCCATTGGAAAATTTCAGTTGATTCAGCAGCAAATAACCGAAATGAAATTGGAAGATGAAGCCGCCAAATATTTAGTATATCACGCCGCCTGGCTTAAAGATCACGGCCTGCCTAATCAGCAAGCTACTTCCATGGCTAAATTATATGGCTGTAAAGCAGCTGTAAACGCCGCCAATCTGGCTATGAAAATCTACGGCTCATATGGATACTCTACCGAATATCCTTGCGCCCGCTGGTTGCGCGACGCTAAACAATTTGAAACATTAGAAGGCACTTCCAACATTCATACTGGTATAATAGCAAGTATAGAACTAGGCTATCAACCAAACAGGTAACTTAATAAAGGAGGAATTAATATGGGAGAATATGGTTATTCGATGCATCCTTATTTTAAAAAAATGTCTGATTTCGGCAAGCCTTTGGCTAAAGAACTCAAACAAAATGTTGACGAATTAAAGAATATTGAAGCAGGCCTAACCCAGGAAATTGACCGGGTAAAGCAAAGCGGCAAAGCGGCCGAAAGCATGAACAAAAACGGCGAGTTTACCGCATGGCAGCGCCTAGAGTACTTAGTGGAACCGGGAACCTGGTGTCCTCTGCACACCATTTATGACCCGCAGGACAATGAAGAAGGCAATACCGGTGTTATTGACGGATTAGGCAAAATATCCGGCCGTTGGGCGGTAATAATCGCTTCCAATAATCAGATTATGGCCGGCGCCTGGATTTCCGGGCAAGCGGATAACATTCTTCGTGTGACCGACATGGCTAAGAGGCTACACATCCCTTTGGTCTGGGTTTTAAATTGCAGCGGCGTTAAACTGACCGAACAGGAAAAAGTATATCCTAACCGCAGAGGCGGAGGAACTCCTTTCTACCGCCACTCTGAACTGAACCAAATGGGCATTCCCGTTATCGTCGGTATATACGGCACCAATCCTGCCGGGGGCGGATACCATGGCATCAGCCCCACCACCCTGATCGCCCACAAAAAAGCTAATATAGCTGTCGGCGGCGGCGGCATCGTAGGCGGTATGAATCCTAAAGGCTATTTTGACGAAGAAGCGGCGGAAGCCTTGATTGACAGCACCAGAAAATTAAACGCCGAACCGCCCGGACGCGTAGAAATTCACTATAATGGCACCGGCTTTTTCCGGGAAGTTTGTGAAACGGAAGAGTCGGTTTTGGACACTATAAAAAAATACATGAAAGATATGCCCGCTTATCACCCTGACTTTTTCAGAGTTTCCGACCCGGTTGAGCCTAAATATTCCAGCGACGATTTATACAGCTTAGTGCCCATTAATCCTAAAAGGGCCTACCAAATCCGCGAAGTCTTATCCCGCTTATTTGATAACAGCGAACATTTGGAATATAAAGCGGATTACGGTTCGGAAATATACTGCGGGCTGGCTAAAATCGACGGTTATCTATGCGGCGTTATAGGCAATGTTCAGGGCGCTTTGGGTAAATATCCGGAATATACTGATGAATATGTCGGCATAGGCAGCAAATTATACCGTCAAGGTTTAATAAAAATGAGCGAATTCGTTACTTTTTGCGGAAGAGACCGTATTCCTTTGATATGGATTCAAGACACCAGCGGCATTGACGTTGGCGATATTGCTGAAAAAGCGGAATTATTAGGCTTAGGGCAATCCTTGATTTACTCCATTGAAAGCACTGACCTGCCGATGATGCTTCTGGTGCTGCGCAAAGGCACGGCTGCCGCTCATTACGTTATGGGCGGTCCCAACGCCAATAACAATAATGTTTTCACTCTGGGCTGTGCTACCAGTGAAATATATGTTATGCATGGAGAAACAGCCGCCTCAGCAACTTTCTCAAGGCGCCTGGTCAAGGATAAAGATTCCGGCAAATCTTTGGACAGCACCATTAAAAAAATGAACGACATGATCCAGGAATATACTGATAAATCCCGGCCCGCTTACTGCGCTAAATTAGGATTGGTGGACGAAATCGTCAATATGAACGAAATCCGCAAATACATGAAAGCTTTTGCCGGCTGCGTTTATCAGAATCCCACTTCCATTTGTCCTTTCCATCAGATGCTTACCCCGCGCATCATTAAAGACACTGCAAAATAACGATGCGGGTTTGTAAAGGCGGCTTTGTAATTAACAATTGTATTTGACTATTAATAAAAAGTGTATCGTTTATAATAAAAAAACGGTACACTTTTATTGTAGGCATTTTTATGCAAAAATTTACTGCTTTCAGAAGAAAGCTCTGGCCGCCATAAGCAGCGAAACGAACGCGGGATGGGAATTTCATACAGTGATAAATCTCCCCCGCGTTCCGCTGAATTGATAAAATGTCGTCCGGCGGGCTGCTTTTCCGGCAGCTTTACAAAGCCGGAGGCCGCCCATACTGCCGAAAAGAAGCTGTAACTGAACTTACCGTAGCCAGTTAGGGGGAAAGGTTTTGTTTACCATTGAGGAAGTTGGCATTATGCTGGATGAAATCGTGGACAGTTTGCCTCACAGAGTCTATTCCGATTTAAACGGAGGAGTGCTGCTGCTGCCCGATACCAAAATTCATCCTGAAAGCAGAAACCGTGATTTATTTGTTCTGGGCGAATATCACGCCAATTGGCAAATGGGCAAATACATTGTCTTTTATTTCGGTTCTATAAACAAAGTATACGGATACTTAAATAAGGAACAATTTAAAGAAAAGCTAACCGATATTCTTTGGCATGAACTAACTCATCATCTGGAATTCTTAGCCGGAGAACGCGGGCTGGAAATAAAAGACGCTCGCGATATGGAACTATATCGCAGACAACAAAAATAAGAGAGGCTGAACACAAGTGGATCTGTTGACAAAAGCATATTCACGCAAATTGCAGTTTAAGCATTGACGTAGTTTTTTAAAATATTGAAAAATACAGTTGAAAATTGAAAGTAAAAAGGGGGGAGTGTCTTAGAAGTGTCAATAACAAATGAAAATGTCACCCCTGAAGCGAGTTAATTATCGCGTGAAAATGTCACCCCCCTTCACGTGCCCAGACTTTTTTGCTGGTAAGGGTCAATGGTCAGGTGTGCCAT
>JAISWS010000041.1 GCA_031270725.1 Syntrophomonadaceae bacterium
GGATCTCGCCTGAGAGATTTTTGCCCGCTGAATATCGGTTCAAATGAAGAAGCGGCGTTTTTCCGATCAATTCAGTCAGGCTTTCTGCGATTTTTGACATTGAGTTTTCCCTTCTTTCCTGTTTTTAATGGCGCGTCTTATGTAAAGTGTCAAGTCGTGCCGGATTCGTCCCGCCAGCGGAAGCTACGTCTTTCAACCGCTTCCAATACGAAATTTATAATGGTTCCGAATATAGCCATGACCACAATATATGCATACATCTGCGGAATTTTGAAATTAGCCTGATAAAAAAACATAGCGTAGCCCAGACCGCTGTTTGCGCCCATCATTTCCGCCGCGATGAGGATAAGGATAGAAAAAGTAGCGGACATTCGTACCCCGGTAAAAATAAAAGGCAAAGAAGCGGGCAGAACCACAGAGCCGAACAAGCGCACGGAACCGGTACCCATTGCTTTGGCCGCTTTAATAAGCTGCGGATCCACGCTTCTTACACCGGCGATGGTATTCAGAAGCGTAGTCCAGAGAGCGCCCCACATGATAACAATAACTTTTGACAGCTCGCCGATGCCAAAAAACATTACAAATACCGGAAGCAAAGCCAGTGTAGGCATATTACGGAAGACCTGCAGCAATGGATTGACCAGGATTCCGAAGTTCTTGAACCAACCGATGGCCAGTCCCAGAGGGATAGCTATCGCGAGACCAAAAAAGAATCCCATAAAAGAACGCGTCAGGCTGATCGCTACATTCGGCCACAGTTTACCGCTGATTAATTCCTCCCCCAGCACAAGAAAAATTTTGGACGCGGGCGGAAAAAAAGCCGGGGTCGAAACCAATTTCAAACGGGCGGATAGTTCCCACAGCGCCAGAAATATCAAAATCGCAATTATGCTGGCGAAGACTTTTTTTAGCAAAACAACTGCAGAATGTTGTTTATATTTTTTGGGAATTTTAATTATATCTATATCATTTTTTCTCATTTTATCCTGCCTGTCTTTTATTTATAGCTTATAACACCGTGGAAGGTGTGATTTCATCGGCAATGCTTTTCGCGCCCTTTGATTGAACGGGCTGTCGGTTGGACAGTTCCATGTCATGCAACAATTCCCATACCCGCTGCACAATGACGCTGTAATCCGCCGAAGCGCGCGCGTCAGCGTTGAATCGGGGACGCGGCAAATCAATAGTAACAATATCTTTAATAGAACCTGGGCGGGGCGTCATTACAACTACTACGTCAGCCAGCAGCACAGCTTCCTCAATACTATGGGTTATAAAAATCACGGTTTTTCTGGTCTTATCCCAGATTTTCAACAGTTCGTCCTGCAAAGTTTCTCGGGTTTGAGCGTCAACAGCGGCAAAAGGTTCATCCATCAGGAGCACCTTAGGATCATAAGCCAAGGCGCGGGCGATGGCGACCCGCTGCCGCATACCGCCGGAAAGCTCGTTAGGGTACCGGTTTTCAAAGCCGTTCAACCCTACCAAGTCTATATATTTTCTCGCGATTACGGCTCGTTCCTTTTTAGGAATTCTTTTAACTTCCAGTCCGTATTCCACGTTGCGCAACACAGTACGCCACGGAAAGAGAGCGTATCCTTGCATAATAAAGCCTCTGTCCAGATTCGGGCCGCTCACTTCGCAGCCGTCGATAGTGATGCTTCCGCCTTTGGACTTTGTCAAGCCCGCTATGATATCCAGCAAAGTTGACTTGCCGCAGCCTGACGGACCTACGATGGCCACGAAAGCGCCGTCTGGTATAGAAAGGCTGAAACTTTCCAAAGCGACGAACTCTTCCAGCTGTTTCTCCCCCGGATTCTTTATGTAATATACCTGTTTCAGATTCTGAAGTACGATCTTAGCATTACTGTTATCGTTGTTATCAACAGGCATTGTTTATACTCCTATTTTCCTATTTCCGCGTCGGAAGCGGGCGGATCTTTCGGCACGAATTGGTTCGTATATACTTCTTCAGGCGTAATGTCGCCCGGCTTCCAGTACTCTAATTCTTCAGACATATCAAACCAAAGTGCGGCCCATTCCGGGGGAATATTCTTTTCCTGGCAGTAAGAATTCGAACTGACTTCTTCGGGTTTCAGTCCCAGGTATTCCGCGCCGACAATCTTGGAATATTCAAGATTATTTTCCATAAACAGCCTCGCCCGATAGGTGGCGTTGGCAAAACCCTGCACGATATCAGGATGTTCTTTGATAAAAGATTCTTTGAATCCGCGCACTGCCAGACCTGCCGCCGGTGTGCCGACAATATCATAGCTCTTGGCTACCATACGAACCCCGCCGGCGGCCAGAGCCACCCCCGCGAAAGGCGTATGAGAAGTGGTAACGTCAATCTGTCCGTTTATCAGCGACTGCTCGATCTGGCCGGCCTGCGGCAAGACCACATATTCCACCGAGTTGGGGTCGAGACCTTTTTCCGTAAGATATTTCTTTACAAAGCCGTCGGTGCAGACAGCAAAACCTAAGATACCTATCTTTTTACCCGCAAAATCATCAAGGGAATTGATGTCGCTGTCTTCCCGCACCAGATACGTTATGTGCGGATTGTCGGGGTCATCCACAAATCCGGGCGCGGTGGCTACCGGTGTAAGTCCCGCCAGTCTGGCCTGAGCCACGTCCGTCAGATGTCCCTGAGTGAAAACGTCAATGTCGCCTTGTTCCAGGGCCTGAGTTTGGGTAATACCCTGACCGATAGTGCCGACATATTCGATTTTGATGCCTTCATCTTCGAAAAATCCTAATTTGTCCGCGATGATTGTTTCGCTGAAAGTAGTCTGAGTAAACGCGCGCAGAGGGAAGAGTTCTTTGCTCTCTGTACCAGTGTTTTCCGCAGGTGGTTTTTCAGAGGTCGAATTGCCGCCGCAGCCTACAGTGGCTAAAATCAAAAGCAGAGACATTGTGGCAAACAATAATTTCTTTGCGCTGATGAGTGATTGGAAGCGTTTCATACAAACTGTCCTTTCGGGGTTACTTTTGATGTTTACTGCACTTTTCTTAATTTTTCTCAACATATTCGCATCCCTCCAGTAATAATATATGACATATGTATTTAGTATGTTAACAGTATTTATAATAGGTTTTACAGTTTTATTTGTCAAGCTATAATTTAAAGATTCTCGGGGGCATTTTTAAGAGGTTATGTTAAAGAAAATATGTATAACGGAATTGATTATAGGCAATTATCACATAACAAAATGTGATGATAAATGGAATTTGACCAAAGAATGCAATGACCGCGCGTCACAAACGGCTGATATTAAAAAAGAAATCATACAGAAGACACGGGAATATATGGAAAACAAAAACGGATCGGTAAAAATCCACAACGAAAACGGGGGTTTTCAGGAAGAAAGGACATATCACCGAAAAGACGACCCAAGAAAAAGCAAGGGGTGATTTTCGTAATAGTCTACTTTTTTATATCTTTTCTCGATAGATAAATCTTTTTTGCCTCCCTATTACCTTATTCAATAGTTTTCTTTATGTTATAATGGATTTACCTTCATAAAAGGAGTTTGAAGCACGGAAACCAAAGTTAAAAACTTCGCTCTTGGGGGAAAAAGATAGAATGGGAGGGTTGATATGGCGTATGCTAAATCTATGAATTCGCTGGAGATTTTCGCCGGAGGCGGCGGGCTTGCTCTTGGTGTAACGGTAGCGGGTTTTGCCCACGTAAGCCTTATTGAATGGGACACGAATTCCGCAAAGACCCTTTATCATAATCATAAACAATTTGGCTTCAATAACGAAAAGGAATGGATATTTAATGACGATATTCATAACGTTTCCTTTTCCAGTTATCAAGACAAAATTGATTTGCTTTCCGGCGGTCCTCCCTGTCAGCCATTTTCTATAGGTGGCAAACATAGAGCATATAACGATAAACGCGATTTGTTTTCCGAGGCAACGCGGACACTTGCCGAGATACGTCCTAAAGCATTTATATTTGAAAATGTCCGCGGACTGTTACGTAAAAATTTTTCTAAATATTTTAGTTATATTATTTTGCAATTAACCTATCCTGAAATTGTAAAAAAAGAAAATGAAAAATGGATTGAACATTTGGCAAGGCTTGAACAATATCATACCAGTACAAGTGAAAAAAGCCTTCATTACAAAGTTGTTTTCCGTTTGCTTAATGCTGCGGATTATGGAATTCCGCAAAAACGGGAACGTGTTTTTATTATCGGTTTCAGAAGCGACATAAACGGAAATTGGTCTTTCCCCATCGCTACCCATTCAGAGGAAGCGTTGCATTATGAAAAATATATATCCAAAAAATATTGGGAAAAACATTCTGTTAAATATCCTAATAAATATGAGCCTGTCAATGCTTCGCTGTTCGATCCACCGGAAAAAAAGCCGTGGGTAACAGTACGAGATGCAATTGGTGATTTACCAAATCCAACTGAAACAAATAATTACTATAATCATAAATTTCAAGGCGGCGCAAAAGCTTACCCCGGACATACAGGGAGTGTTATGGACGAGCCGGCGAAAACAATAAAAGCTGGCGCTCATGGTGTCCCCGGCGGTGAAAATATGATTGTGTTAGATGATGGCGCGCTCCGTTATTTAACCGTGCGGGAAGCGGCGCGAATACAAACTTTTCCTGACAATTATTTTTTCCCCTGCTCATGGACGGAAAGTATGCGGCAGATTGGAAATGCCGTTCCGGTGAAACTCGGTGCTATTGTAGCCGATTCTGTTAAAAGAACCTTGTATTCTGCGAAAGGGAAACGTAAGAACAATGGGTACGGAGATTTTTAACCCGTTAGACAAACGCAATCTTGGCGTAAGCATCGCCGACGCGATTTTTAGAAAAGAGGTCTTTCCATTGAAGGAATTACCGTCTTTCAATGGCGCAGGTATTTATGCGATTTATTATAAGGGCGATTTTCCATTTTACAAAAAAATAAGCGAGAAGAACAAAAAAGATTTTGTTCAGCCCATTTACGCGGGAAAAGCTATACCAGAAGGTGGACGCAAGGGCGGGCTGGGATTAGATGTTCCCGTAGGGGAATATCTTTACAAAAGGCTCAATGAGCACCGAAGATCCATCGAAGCGGCAGAAAATTTAAACATTGACGATTTCTATTGTCGCTTTTTAGTTGTCGATGATATTTGGATTCCGTTAGGTGAGTCTTTGCTTATTGAAAAAACAAAACCTCTCTGGAATATTGTTGTTGATGGGTTCGGCAATCACGACCCGGGAAGTGGAAGATACAATCAACAAATTTCCTCATGGGATACAATCCATCCCGGCAGAAATTGGGCTAAAAAATTGCGACCGGGAAAACCAAAAAAAGAAATCGCGACACTTATAGACGGTTTTTTGCGATGAAGGAACGAACCAAAGAAGTTACCCATAAAATAATGTCCGCCGTAAAAAGCAGAGATACAAAGCCGGAAGTGCTTTTTCGGAAGGCGTTATGGAAATGGGGGATACACTATCGCAAAAATGTTAAATTATTTGGTAAACCTGATATAGCTATAAAAAAATACAAGCTGGTTATTTTTATTGACGGTGATTTTTGGCATGGTAATAATTGGAGAATAAGAAATTTACCGTCTCTTGAAAGTGAATTAACCAATTATTCCAATTTTTGGAAAAATAAAATACTGGCAAACATTGAACGAGATAAAAAAGTAAATGAATATTATGAATCATTACATTGGACAGTTTTACGTTTTTGGCAATCAGATATTGAAAAAGATTTAACGGCTTGTATTGTTAAAACGATAGAAACAATTAACAGAAACAAAATTATCCCTACGTCTTACGCCATGGACGACGCAAGACGATTGTTAGATGGGGCCAAAAAGCTTTGAAATAACTGTTCAAAACTAATCTTTCTTAAAGACGCTAAAATGTCCGCGAAATTTAATGACGATGCTATTTTTCTGTTGGGTTATTTGTGGTTTTCAACGCGGTTTGATGGGAAGCGCCAGATTGATTAAAGTTATAAAAAGTGTGCTTATGAAATGCGAGATAATATCTCCATCGGTCCGCTCGATTCGCCTCAGTGATGGAAAGGAAAGGCCGCCATAATTTATGATGGGATAATTGCTGATTTTGGGTTTAGTAATTAACTCCCGTTTATTAAATGGGGCATTTAAAATCATTATCCGGCCTTGGCAGTTAAACGGAGCGATGTATTCCTAAATGCCTGAAAATCATTCAATGTATTTTCGCAGGTAAAATTTATAGATTGCCTCCAGTAACATTATACCGAGAAGGACTATAAATCCTAGAAAAGTTCCGATTACTAATCCCCAAAGAGTGCGGCTCCAGGAAATAGCGACAGCGGTAAATACATGACAGAAACTGTTGACCATTGAAATGCTGCCGATTACTGCGGCGAACCCCATAATAAAGAGAATAAAACTTTGTTTGTACTTTTGATACAGATATACCGCGGCGATAATAGCCGGATAACCGATCAGAAATTCTTTACAGCGGGGGCGTGCGAGAAACAGCATTTCCAATACTTCCCGCAGGCGAAGCTCGAAAGAAGAAACCTGTGTGACATTGTTGCCGCTGCGGGCTATATAATAATAACCGCCGGCTGCCGCCACCAAAAATAAAGCCAGTATCAAATAATTAGGTTTTAACCGCAAAGTATCCCAAGTGTTTTTTACAAAGCCTTTGTCCTGGGTAAAACAAACGAAATAACTAAGCGGAAAGAAGGCCAGAGGGGCTAAAAAGGCCAGCTTCACTCCGCTGAATATTTGCAGGTTCATTATGTAACGGATGTCGTTTAAACTTGAGACAATGGTGTAAGCGCCGCAAAGATTGATAACAAAAATAAT
>JAISWS010000046.1 GCA_031270725.1 Syntrophomonadaceae bacterium
CCGCTGAGGACTTCGTCCCCGATAGTCGAGATTGCTCGACGCAGACCCCTTCTTAAGTGCGTGAAGTGCGGTGACTTTAATGTGGCAAATCTCAACGTTCGCGAGTATAACTCGAAAATCCTTAACCTGTTGATATTGTATTTATAATAACAGGATGACGGTAAAATTGCAAGATCCAGGCACCTTTGCCACCCAAATTTTGAAAGACCCGTATTTCTCAATTGCTGTAAGTATACCGCGTATGAAAAGGAAATTATAAGAGTTTTCGATAAAGTCCCGATAAAGTGATAACTTCTTGACAAATTAATAATTTTTTAAGTATAGTAAAAATTAGGGAGGAAAAGCGAGAGCAACAACAAGATAGGCGGTGAAAACTATGGCCGAAGGCGAAAAATTTCAAAGAATAAATTATCCTGACCCGCACGGATTTGGAGATGAATACCGCCCTGTATTCCCTCCGAGGCATAAGGCATTAAAAGCTGTGTTAGACAACCTGCCGGAGAGTGTGGAAGCCGTGTATGTATTTGGAAGCTCCATTCGCTGGGACAGCGCGGTAAATAGCGATTTGGATTTATTTCTGATAGGCAATCCAACTGCCGCGGAAATGAATGAGCTGTACCGTCACATACCTGAAGATGAAAAAGTAGATATACTGACAGAAACTCGCGAAGCGTTCACAAAAAATTTAAGCAGTGATTGGACTTCTTTGTATAGGAAGGTCTATGAAGGAGGTTACAAAATATATGAACGCGAAAAACGATGACAGAGGCCTATTCGTGATTGCCTGCGCGAATTTAAAGGCCGCATCGGACAATCTGCGCGAAGAAGATGAAATTTTTGTAAATTTTGCCCTGTTTAATATTTCTCAAGCCGTGGAAAAACTGCTGAAATACTTATGCGCGTGCAATTGTATTGACTATAAGTACAGTCACTATTTAGCGCAAATTACAGATAAACTGCTTAAGAAAACAGTCTACGTTCCGCAGATGGTGCAGGATTCTTTAAGCGAGTACGCGTCATGGGCAACTAAGGGGAGATATGTTGTTAATCAGCTTGCGCTGCGGAGTTATGCCGAAAAACATATAGAATGTGTGGATAATTGGATAGCCTTGTTAGAAAAGCAGATGTTATTGAAAAACCCGTATTCCAGGAAAAAAATTAATGAAGGCGGGCCGCAAAAATAAAAGCCCAAGAATCCGTAAATTCTTGGGTTTTATACTGTATTGACGAACTGCGGAGACTTCGGTCCCACGTTCGCCCGTATTAGGAATGACGTTTCAATCCACATTTGGGTGGGAATCCAAATGACTAATAGTCGGATGTCAAAAGGCTCCGCTTTCGACCGGGGCCCTGGTGTAACGGTGGCTTCACCGTTAAGAATCCACACCCGGGGTGAGGCTCGGATGACCTTTACCTACTTAAATAATAGGGTGGCAGCAAAGCGTCGAGCAAGCTCGGCTATTATTGCAAGAGCCGAGCACTCCTGCTATCTAAATTTTGAAAGACTCAAAAACTAAAGCCCAAGAACCCTTGATTCTTGGGCTTTGCAGTAGCGGAAAAGGGATTTGAACCCCCGACACTGCGGGTATGAACCGCATGCTCTAGCCAACTGAGCTATTCCGCCATATTAATATATTTTCCGGAAACAGTCGTTAGAACTGGTTCCAGGCGCGGGGGAACGCAACCCGCCTCCATAATACGCTCCTATAATTATCTGGGTGACAGGATTTGAACCTGCGGCCTCTTGAACCCCATTCAAGCGCGCTACCAAGCTGCGCCACACCCAGACACGCCAATGCGGCTTTTAAGAACAAGACTTATTATAATATATTCAAGAAGGAATGTCAACAGGTTAATATAGTCAATACAGGAGAAACGCCCCCATTTTTTCCCGAGCCTTGGTTTAACTGGCGTAGCGGGTATTTTTGCTTCAAAAAAAGTTGTCCGTTTTTTAATGTCAGCAAGCCTTGAAAAATCAAGGTTTGCGGGAAATTGATGCGTTTCTCCTAAGGTGTGTTTGAAAACTCCTCAAGGCGCGAAATTTCGAATAAAATTGCTGCAATTTCGCGCTGGAATCCAGTTTTCAAACACGTCCTAATAGTCAATATAGGAGAAACGCCCCTATTTTTTACCGAGCATTGATTCAGCTTGGTTGGAGTTCATTTTTGTATCAAAAAAACGAAGAATGTTTTTTGCTCCTTAGTCATTGATAAATCAAGGTTTCCAAGGAATTGATGCGTTTCTGCTGTCACTTGAACAAACCGTCGCGCTTGACTTCCATTAAATTTATATATAATATAAAGTTAGATAGAGCTAACATTGCTTGATGGGAGTGAAAATAATGACTTACAATTATAGCTGGTTTGATACAGCTATGGAGTATCCAAATATAATAGACCGGTTTTCAGAAGATACAGAATTTTTAGAAGTGCATTCTTCAAGCTGCAAACAACTCATCCCAAAAGATTTTGGGGAAGGATATTTACAATATACATCGACAAGCGCATATCCTGTTATTTCAGCCTGTGATTTTTACCTTCATAAGCCGCTCTCTCTTGTTGAACAGGTAAAAGATAATAACGTTTGTATGCTATCCTTTTGCCTTTCCGATGGTTTTGAATGGTCGCTCGCAGGAGGCGATGGAGGCACCTTTTCCATTGCTGAAAAAGAGAGCTGCATTATGATGGAAAGCAGCGAAAAATGTATCAGCCACTACAGCAGAGAGCGTCAATACAAAGGAATCGGCATAGGCTTTCCGGCTGAAAGACTTTCCGGCGTAATAGAATACTTGAACTCCGGGGCAATCACACGCCATTCCGACCCTTTGGGCGAACTTAAGCGGTACACAGTGACGCCCCGTATAGAAATAATCCTTCAACAAATATTATGCTGTAAAATTTGTGGTGTCTTGCGGGATGTTTATCTTGAAGGAAAACTTTTAGAGCTTATTGCCGTCTATATTGATGAGATGGTATGTGAGCGCGGGAAAAACACCGAGAACATTCCCCTGTCCTCTGACGACCTCGCCTCTTTGGAACAGGCAAAAAAGATTTTAGACCAAAATTATGTGCAGCCCCTTACTCTATCTCAACTTTCAAAAAAGGTTTGCCTCAACGAATATAAGCTGAAGGTTGGTTTCAAGGACAGATACGATCAGACGGTATATGGGTATATTTTGGATAAAAGGATGGAGCTTGCGCGGCTTTTGTTGGAACAAGGCAAATTCAAGGTGACAGATATAGCGGGGATGGTTGGTTATGCAAATGCCAGCCATTTTATTGAAGCATTCCAAAAGAAATTTGGTATGACCCCAGGCGTGTACTTGAGAAACACGGGGCTTTCAAAATTTGGGTGAGAACCAGAACGATTGTTTCTTGTAATTTTTGCGCCATCATGTATTATAATTCATGAATCCTAAAGACTGCGTATTAGGCGATTCGTCGAGCAAGCTCGACTGTCTGTGCCAAGAAATTTACCTTGGGCACATAAAATACTCAATGCGTTAGGGTCATATGGTCATTCGGGTCTTATCCGGATGTGGATTGAAACAGAAACACAAACTAATAGATACAGGAAATCCACATTTTGGCTCTGCTTCGCGCAGGGCTTTTTTATGTAAAAATACGGATTGGGTTATAAGAGAATCCGCTTTCGGTCACAAATAATCAGCCATTTGGCTTAGACTAGTCTTAGACTAGTTATTGGCAGATAACTAGCGCTGTATCTGCCAATATTTTAAATGAGAAATAAACGTTTTTGGCCAGCAGATGCAACCGCAAATGCTGATGGGGTGCGGGAGAACACAGTTCGCCACTGCTATGATTTATAATCGGATACACCGCTAGGGCGTATTTGAAAACTGGATTCCAGAGCGAAATTGCAGCGCTTTTATTCGAAATTTCGCGCTCTAAGGAATTTTTAAACACGCCCTTAATAGAAGGAGGTTAGATTATGCAAGAAAAACACAGTCCCCTTGCGGGCATATTTTCGTTTGCCGGTCAAAAAAAGGCGGCAATGACAAGTTCAGTTTTATTGGCGGTTATCAGCGTGTTTATGGGCATGGTTCCGTATTTTGCGGTGTCGCGTTTGCTGGGTGAAGTTTTCGATACTACCGCAACGCTGCAAAGCGTACTAATATGGGCAGCCCTTGCGTCAGCGGGATTCATTTTTAGGATAGTCTTTTATGGGAGAGCGACAATCCTATCCCATCAGGCGGCTTTTGAAATATTAAAAAATGTCCGTTCCGCCATTACGAAGAAGCTTTCAAAAGTGCCGATGGGCTATCTTCAAAGCCGTCCATCGGGAGAGTTCAAACAGAGTATTGTCGATGTGGCGGACAAGTTAGAATATCCTCTGGCACATTCGATCCCGGAGTTCACATCAAATTTGCTCGCGCCCATTGCCATATCGGTCTATTTATTCAGTATCGACTGGCGCATGGCTCTGGCCGCGCTTTCAGCGTTTCCCATTGGCTTTTTGATGTATATGCTGATGATGGTAGGGCGCGGCACGATGTATGAAAAGTTTGCCGCCGCCAACGCGCACATGAATTCTACCGTAGTGGAATATGTGAATGGAATTGAGGTAATCAAAGCATTTAACCAGACAGCATCCTCCATGCAAAGATTCGAGGATGCCGTAACGGATTTCCGCGATTTGACATTAAAATGGTATAAGCATTGCTGGCCGTTTCTAAGTGCATTCGCAGTGATTATGCTATCGAGTATTGCGGTTGTTCTTCCTTTGGGAGCGTTGTTTTACGCAAGCGGCTCGCTCGCCTTGGG
>JAISWS010000089.1 GCA_031270725.1 Syntrophomonadaceae bacterium
CCCAGACCCCTTCTTAAGTGCGGCGGGTGCGGCGCTTTTCTGTAGGGGCGAACCTAACGGTGAATTGTCCGTTGGTTCGCCCGCCCCCGCTAAATCTCAACGTTCGTGAGTATAGTCCGTCTTTTTTCTCAGGATAAAGCGTATGGGCGTGCCCTGAAACCCGAACGCCTGCCGCAGCTGATTTTCCAAGTAACGCTTGTAAGAAAAATGCATAAGCTCAGGGTCGTTGACAAAGAGTATAAAAGTCGGAGGCTTAACCGACGCCTGGGTCGCGTAGTAGATTTTCAGCTGCCGCCCCTTATCTGCGGGAGGCTGGCTTATTGCCGTGGCTTCTATCAGCACTTCGTTAAGCACGCCGGTGCGCACTCGCAGCGCGCTGTTCTGGGACGCCGACTGAATAAGGTCGAACAAGCGCTCTATTCGCTGGCCGGTCTTGGCTGAGATAAATACTTTGGGCGCATAGGGCATGTAGCTCAATTCCGTCTCCAAGTTCACTAAATACTTTTTCATGGTTTTGTCGTCTTTTTCTATGGCGTCCCATTTATTCACAGCCACTACGGCGGCCTTGCCGCGTTCGTGGGCTATGCCTGCGATTTTTGTGTCCTGTTCGGTAATACCTTCCTCCGCGCTTATCAGCAGCACGCAGACATCCGCCCGTTCTACAGCGGATACCGCGCGGACGATGCTGTAACGCTCTATGTCCGCCTTTATCTTGCTCTTGCGCCTTATGCCGGCTGTGTCTATTAGAATATACCGGCTGCCGTCTTTTTCAAGATACGTGTCTATGGCGTCGCGTGTGGTGCCTGGTTCGTCGCTTACTATTACACGCTCCTCGCCCAAAATCTTATTTATTAAAGAGGATTTCCCCACGTTTGGCTTGCCTATAATTGCCACTTTTATTACTTCGTCCTCATATTCCGAAAAATCCGCCGTTGGAAAGTACGTGACCACCTGGTCCAGCAAGTCTCCCAGGCCGAGCATCTGCCCTGCGGAAACCGGTATGGGGTCGCCGCTTAAACCCAGGGCATAGAACTCATAGGCTTCAAGGGCGCCCTTGGTCATGTCGTCTATTTTATTTACCGTCAGCACCACCGGCTTTGACGCCCGGCGCAGCATGTCCGCTACCTGGCTGTCCGTGTCGGTTACTCCGGTCTTGGCGTCTACGACGAAAATTATCACGTCCGCTGTTTCTATGGCGATTTCGGCCTGGCGCAGCATCTCCTTCAGCATATGGTCGTCTGTTTCCGGTTCCAAGCCGCCGGTATCTATTATGGTAAAACGGTGGGCCAGCCATTCGGCGTCCGCGTATATGCGGTCGCGCGTTACCCCGGGCGTGTCCTCCACTATGGATATGCGGCTGCCCGCCAGCTTATTGAACAGCGTCGATTTGCCCACGTTGGGCCGCCCTACTATCGCTACTATTGGTTTTGGCATAATGTCACTTCCTTGAAAAAATAATAAATGAATTAGAGGAAAAATACAAGTGATTTTATAATCGCAAAGAGGTATATTGCGGGACAGTAAAAAGCACTATTGTATCTTTTAAAATTCAAAGGTAGACTGCGGGCTAAGCGTCTCTTGTAATTTTAAGGCCGACTGCTATTATAAGGATATAGATACTGAAAACCGCATAGTATTTCTCCGCAGTCTGAGCGTGATTTTGCCAATGTCGTTAAAGATATACTCGACAACAAATATTTAGGAATGACGAAAGTATAAGATACCAAATTTTTTCGGAAATGGGTTGAAGCGTTTTTGTTTTACCAGCGGATAGAACAATATTCAGGAGGGATGAGTCATGCTGAATGTGCTGATAGTTGATGAGACCTATTGTGTTGGATGGGTTGGAGACTTTTGTAAATTGGGCGAGATGGGATATTGTGTGGCGGGAAAAGCGCTTTCAGCCAAAGAGGCTTTGGATTTCTGACCGATTCGATCGACGTGCTGATGGCTGATATCATGACGCAGCAAGCGGATGGATTCAGTTTGAGAGAAGAGGCCTTACTCATTAATCCATACATAAAGCGTGTTTGAAAATTCCTTAGAGTGCGAAATTTCGAAAGTAACCATTTCAATTTCGCGCTGGAATCCAGTTTTCAAACACGCCCTAAAAGTGCGGCAGAGCAGCAACAGAACCTATTCCTGTAGAATTTCACGCTGTAGTGTTATTTAATTTTTTTATAATACTCAAGAGCATCATAAATAATTTTATCGGGAATATTACACTTTCTCGCAGAGAATGCTATATCTGAACAAAGCTTTACTTGCTCTTGCTCTTTCATCTCGTTTAAAGCAATAAGTGTATCTAATTTTACTTTACAGCGGTAATCTTCCCTAGAATCTTTAAATGCCTGGCTAAGTTCTTCTCTAGATAAAGTTACGGATAACATACCGGAACTCATAAACCCTTCTACTAGGCGGATAATCAGCTCTTCGGAGTTGTCTATAAAATTTAAAGCGGAACTCTCAGCTTTAGCTACAATATCATCTTCGCACTCATTAAAAGACTTTTCTAATCTGTCCATAGCCTTAACAACAGCCGTAGTTATTATCTTTTCATTTAGATTTAAGCTGCCAACAGAAAATGAATCCATATTCCTTAACGCCTCCTCATAATTTTAGAGAAATATTATTATGTATACTAAGGCGCGAAAAGAAATGCACTTTTCACGCCGGTTGTTGGTTGCTCACACACGAAAACACTGAAAGATTTTTAGAAGATGTTTTCGTGTATGAGTATAGCTAATTATACTACAGCGTGAGTTCAAAAGCAATAGTACGAAATCGAGATTCTTCATCGCCGCAATATACAATACTGTCCAAATGAGTAATATCATCACAATTCAACACAGATACCAGCGGGCTGTAACCATTGAAGTATCAGCCATAATTATAAGATATTAATTTTGGCGGAGTATCTTCAAACTTCGGTTTCAGGAATTCTGTTTCAATCCGCATTCTGGTGGGACCAGAATGACCCATAGTCGAGCTTGCTCGACGAAATATGACCCTAACGCCTTGCGTATTTTATGTGCCAAAGGCAAATCTCTTAGCATCGATTAGTCGAACTTGCTCGGCGAACCGCCTAATATGCAGTCTTCGGAATTTACACAATTATAATAGCATGATGGCGCTAAAATTACAAGAAATAATTTCTCTGGATCCCACCCAAATTTTAAAAGATCTGGAATTCTAAACACCGTTCCTCTATAAACTTCACTACATTTTTAGTATAATCCTCAGATGGATATTCTGACTCCACGGCAGCATAAATCTCATTAAAAAGTCTGCCCGAACGAATAACGGTTAATAAATGATTTACAGAATGTTTAAATTCGTTTGCGAATGTGCAAGATTTTACAAAATCATATTTTACGTTAAAGCTTGCAAAATCAAATTTAGTACGCATATCCGCGGGCTTACCAAAATCTAAAGACATACCGTTATCCCAGATAGGAGATATTCCTATAATTTGCTGAGTAACATTATCTACGCTAAAACCCCAGTTGTTTAAATGCCTATCGAAATTCTCAATAATGTAATCCAATAAACACATTCTGTAAAATGGAAGCAAATCAATATTGTCTTCGGCCATAGCTTCCAAACACATCCTTAGACTCCTATATCCGGGTATTTTAGCACGAAAATCAAGATACTCACTAGCTGTAACTAAACCACAAGATTTTGTTGTAAATAATTCAGATATGGAAACAATTTTACCATTGCGTTTTTCTAAGTGGTAAGGAATAGCTTCTATACCAAGATACTTAGCTGTTATAAAAGCGGCTACTTCATTATATGGCTCATACCCAGCATTAGAATATCCGCTCGTACCGCCTTTACACAAAATAATATCATCTATTCCGATACGTCTGATACGTTGCCAGTATTTTGGCAACATGCCAAAAGTAGTAAGCTCGGGAGTGCTTAAATTTCTGGAAATATCACTAGGCAGTCCAGTAAACGCAATCCAGCCTAAAGCTTCATCGAATTTATTATCGTAGAGATTTATAGAAGAAAAGGATATATCTTCGTCTTCTTTCTTAATCCAAAAAGTGTCATTTAGGCTGAGAGCATGAGAATATCTCATTAGATCAAAGGGTTTCTCAAGATTTAAAGCGCCTAATACAGCCTTCATGTGATGACGATTAACTGGGATAGAACGACGATTAATCCAATTCTCTACAGCATCTCCGGAACAAACAGCTCGCAGCCGAACGGGTAATTGTTCAGGGGCAAATATGTCCACATTAGAATAGATATCACCAATTTCAGTCCTCTCATGAAAAAAAGATAGCACTTTGGTTGCACTGTTCATTAAATAAAATTTTTCCATTAATAAAACCTCCCGTACTTATTGTGCGCCTATTGAAACCTTGCTATAAGAATTTGCGTAGAAATAGCCGCCTCAAAACTTAGAGTCTATCCATTAACAGGCAAGAATGTTGATTTTGCGCCATTTTTGCGTTTTAGCGAATATACTATTTAAGCCATTTTGTTTTATTCAGGGATAAGCCCTTATTCTATGTTCACGCGCCATACCCCTTATTTTTAGATTCGTCATGCAAAACTGATTTTACAACACATTGTTTATTATAAAAAGCAATACCAACTTTATAAATAGGAAGATTAGTTCCTAGGCCGGCCCAATACTTCCTTTCGTCAATTTGCTTTAAGGCGTCATTTACGGCGGATTCCATTAAATGCTCTTCTTTAGCAATTTTCAATTCAAAGATAATATAATACTTGGGCATTTTCACTAACAAATCGTATCTGCCCATTCCGGATTCACGGTTAGAAATGGTTTCAAATCCCCGGAACGAAAGCATCCCCAGCAATAAGTTGTGATAATTATTTTCGTAATTATCTTTATAAAGATCATAATATGACAGCTTTGTTATAAGAAAATCTCCGAGCAATTCAGCAAAAATAGCGCTGTCTTGTATATTGTCAAGGGCTTTTGTTATGGGGTTATCGTATCCGCTGAATATATGCCGCAAAACAAACCACTTCCAAACGTCCCGTAATTCCGCGTTGGGAATGTATAACTCGCACAAGTACTCAAGACCCCGCTGCATATGACTTTTGTGCGCCAGATACCCTGTTTGTACGGCTAATCCCCAAAAAGCTGAGGGACTGTTAGATATAATATCTTCCGCGCTTAGTCTGGGTTGGACAGGGAATATACCAGAACTTTCTTCCAATATCTGATTTATGGAACGGTAATTATCTTCTGACATCAGAATTTTTAATAATGTCATAACCCCACTCATACCCCAGTAATTAGCAAACTTATGCGAAGCCAAGTACGACATCACAGAATAGATGTTATAAACTTCAGAATTACCAACCCTGAATCCGTTATACCATTCTCTAATCTTATTTCGTTCTTCAATATCGGGAATAAGTTGGGCAGCTTCTTCTTCTGTGAGGCCGAAATCAGTATCAAATTTACTTGGGGTAAACACATCGTATACCGTAAGATTATTTAACCCGCTAAAAAGGCTTTCCTGGGCAATACGATTTACCCCGGTTAAAATCGCCTTTCCTAGAAATTCATTGCCTTTTAGCGCTGATGATAGTATGTCTCTTAACCATCCTCTAAAATCATCAAACCCAGAAGTCCCTACACTATTCATAAATAAATTATCATACTCGTCAATAATAATGTAAGGTTTAACTCCATAGTAATTATAAAGAGCTTCAGAAAAATCACGAAGAATAGCAGTGGAAAAATCAGCAGTGATATAATACTCTTTTACAATATCATCAAGCTGTTCTATTGGTAAATATTTTTTAATAAGCTTCCGCACCAAATTCCTAAAACGTTGTCTGTATTCTTCTGGAGTCAGCTCTTTAAAATCCAAATAAACCACAGGATACTTATTAAGTTCTCCCCAGACCGGACTGTTTTCAATATATAAACCTCTAAACAAATCTCCTGTATTCTGAGTGCAATCAAGAAAAGTATATAGGGTATCCAGATTTAAACTCTTTCCCATACGGCGGGGGCGAGTGATTAATATTACCCGTTCCTCCGGAAGCGCGCATACATGTTCTATAAATTTCGTCTTGTCTACATAGAGCACTCCGGTGTTAATAAAATCTTTATAAAAAGAAGAATTACGATCAATTCTGTTTCGATCACCGCGTATCAAGTTCATAAGCTAACCTCCTTAAACTTTATTTTCTGATTTGCCAATTGGGTTCGCAGGTCCTTATTTTGTTTCCCCAATGTGGCATGGAATGCCGAATTAATTAAACGCCAAATTTTTTTACCTGTGTAATTGCCTTTGAACCCTGCAATGCGGACGGGTTTCTGAGTACTGAATTTTTGCCTGCCTAAAATGGAATTCGCTATTTGGGCCATTTTCAGTAAAAACCTATTGCACAGGTCGAAATTTTTTTACAGGTATAGTCGAGCTTGCTCGACTATCTCCGAAAAAGTTTGGTGACTTTATTTTTCGTTATTCCTTAGAACGTATTTGAAAACTGGATTTCAGCGCGAAATTGCAGCGGTTTCATTCGAAATTTCGCGTTTTTAGGAATTTTCAAACACGCCTTAAGACGTGAAAAGAAATGCGCTTTTCGCGCCGGTTGTTGGTTGCTCACACACGAAAACACTGAAAGTTTTTTAGCGATAGTCGGGCGAAGCCCGACGAAGATGTTTTCGTGTGTGAGTATAATACTGATTTGCGCCATTTTTCATCACCTTTGAGTGCATTGTATACCAAAGGTAATGCAAGATCAAGCGTAAAGCGCATCTTTTAATCGGGTGTACATCAGGTAAGGTTAACCCACGTCACTTACGTCCTCATGTTCGATCAAACTTTTTTTGTCCTTGGCTTTGTTCAGCATTGAGAATAAAGCCACGCAAATGCCCGTCATAACGCCGATCAGCAGTAGCCCCAGACTGTAACCCCCTGTCATGGCGGCGGCAAATATCAAAGGCCCCATAACCTGGCCGCTGTTGTCAAACACCTGGTAAACAGCCATGGCCCTTTCGCCGCCGTAGCGCGTTACGCAGGGAAATTCGGAATAATACGTGGATTGGGCAGCGTATCCGAAAGAGGTGGCGCAGGTTAGCAGGGCCATGGCGGCCACAGCCATGCCCGCAGTGGTAATTAAGGCGGTCAGTCAATATGGGCGCGGAGCACATCAGCAGGCTCGCCAGCATAACTGTATACTTACCGCCCAGTTTTTCCATCAGCCGCTCTGCCAGACGCGGTCCCGTGATATGGCCAGCAACCCGCACACAAAGTATATGCGCCCTACATCCAGGGCGACAGCATTATTGTGATTTTGCACAAATATTTTAACAACATCGTTAATTTAAAATTATTAATGCTTTAAATCCAGACAATGCATCATGTATTTTTTATGGCTTTCGATGACAATCGCATAAAAATCTTCACCGTGTATTGTTCGTATTACTGGTAAATGCTGTTGCCCTGGCCCTACATCCGCTTCGGATATCCCCAATTTCGAGGCATAAATAGGGAAAAAGTAGTCCCTGAACGCCAGTCCGATTAAAAAGGGCGTCAGTATCAGCACTAAGAACGACAGCGCCCGCTTATCCTTGAGAAACGCCAGCGCGCTCACTTTCCTCGCCTTCGGCATGGGGCGGCGGCGCCTTCCGAGCCGCGGCCAAGCATGGAGAGCGGAACGCCGAGCAATGATATACCAGCGCCTACTATAAATATCGTATTAAAGGAACCAAGGGAGAGCACAACACTGCATGGACGGGTTCTGTATGTCGTCATATATCAGATCAACAAGCACCTCAAGGTTGCTGCCCTCTGCGTCGCAGCGGAAAATCCTTTTAGCGCTCAAAAATGTGCCTATACCGGAATTCAGCGTGTCCGCTATGTATATGCTGCCATCAGGGCCTTCCACCACCAGCGACACATAATGGAAACCATTGTCCGAGGCGCTTATTTCTACTTCTTTTTCCGAGTTAAGAACAAGCACATTTTTCTTGCCATCGTCAATTATAAACACGCGTCCGTTTTTACCAGCGAATATCGCCGAAGGGCTGGTTAACGCGAGTTCATTTGTAAACGGCAGACGACTGTACAGCCACCCTCCGGACATAAAAAGCGGCGGCGGCGGTTAACACGGCTGCCGTAACAGCCGCGATGATTAGCGCTTTATTGGAAATTTTCATGATATATTACGCGCCTTTTCCGCAAAATTTGTAACGCGATTATACCATAGGCGCAAAATCTTTTTCAATAACGCGCCATACTAATGCCTGTTTGAAAATTCCTTAAAACGCGAAATTTCGAATAAAACCGCTGCAATTCACGCTACGTCGAGTAAGCTCGCGTGTGTCTGTTCAGAGGCCAAAATCTTAAAACCTTGGGGCTCCGCCCCATTGGCGCGAACTTAAGGCTTGGGGAAGGTCAAAAGATTAAGACCAACGGACAGTTCACCGTTAGGGGTTCTGCCCCAAACCCCGCTGGGGACTCGTCCCCAGACCCCTTCTTGCGCTTCCCGCGCACCCATTAAAGAACCCGACGAACAAGCACTTTGTACCTCTGAATAGACATAGCTCGACTACCGAAATCCAATTTTCAAACCAGGAGAAACGCATCAATTTCCCGCAAATCTTGATTTTTTAAGGCTTGCAGACAAAAAAACGGACAACTTTTTTTGAAGCAAAAATGCCCGCTACGCCAGTTAAACCAAGGCTC
>JAISWS010000125.1 GCA_031270725.1 Syntrophomonadaceae bacterium
ACACTCTTTCCCTACACGACGCTCTTCCGATCTACAGGCTTTTTTCCGTTGACCCTCAGCTGCGTATGCAAGCGTTGAGCGAAAGTGGTCTTACCGGAAGCTGAAGGGCCGGCAATCAATATCAGACGAATATTTTCATCCTGGCATATCTGATCAGCAATAAAAGCAAATTTTTTCTCATGCAAAGCTTCATTAACCCGGATTATTTCATCTAAACCGCCCCGTTTTATTATTTCATTTAAAGCCGCCACATTAGGAGTTTGGAGCATCCCGGCCCATTCCTTGGCTTCATTAAAAAGATTCGCTATTTTTTTCTGTTCTTTATAAGGTCTCAGCAAACCCTTGTTTCTGGTTCCGGGAATTTGCAGGATCATTCCCGCGTCATATTTAAAAATCCGGAAAGTTGGTATCATTCCGGTATTAATTACCATAAAATCATAAGTATATTCATAATAGCCGTCCAGTTCATATATTTCCACCATACTATCCGGCAAGCCTTTTAGCAAACTGACTTTCTCATGTTGATTCTGGCGTTGTAAATGCTTTTCCGCTTCTTTTACCTTTATCTGTAATTTGTTTATCGGTATATTTTTACAAGACAGTTCCTTCATATGTTGTTCCAGCGCCGCTACTTCCTCCGCGGAAGGCCGGCAAGCCAAAAATTCGCAATATAAGCCATTAGAAAGCGAATTTTTAGTTACTAATCCCCGCTCCGGGAACAAATCATAGCACGCTTTAGCCAGCATAAAAACCACACTGCGCCTGTAAATACGGAATCCGTTCTCAGAGCTTAAATCAACCGCTTCAACATTGCACGGTTTATCTAAAACAAAATTCAGATCACGCAAATAATTATCCACTTTCGCGGCTACCAGCAAATCAGCGGCCCCGTCAGGCAACAGCTCCGCTAAAGTCGTTCCTGGTTTTACATAATAAGTTCCCTGATTTTTCACCGCGACCGCCATTGTATCATCCGGCATCATCATATATAGCACTGCTCCCCTTCCCATTCGTTCATCTTAGTTCGGCTCCCAGCCTGTTCGCCATCTCAGCAATCACTTGTTCCATAACGCTTTTTACTTCCTGCTCGGTTAAAGTCTTTTCATCAGACCATAATTTCAGACGCAGCGCCACGCTTTTCCTGCCTTCAGGAACCGGGTTGCCTGTAAATACATCGAATAAAGTCACTTCTTTTATTAATTTACCGCCCAGCAGCGGGATCAGTTCCAAAACGTCTCCGGCAGCAACCGACATAGGCAGTATAAAAGCTATATCCCTTTCCACCACCGGATATTTAGTGATTTTTTCCTTCAAATATTTAGAAGCGGAATATTGAAATAAAAGGGCAACATCCAGTTCAAAAACACAAACCTTGTGTTTAATGCCGAAATTATCCTGCACCACTGGATGAATCTCCCCTATAACGCCGATTTCAACATTATTAACCTGTATGGACGCCGTCCGTCCCGGGTGAAAACCTTCCGCCGTTTTGGCTGAAAAGCGGCAATCGGTTAACCCTATTTTTCTGAACATTCCTTCAAGCAAACCTTTAAGATGGAAAAAATCCAATTCGCTTTTATCCGGCCGCCAGTTACTTTCTCTTTGTCCGCACACCGCGCCAACCATTTTATAAACCTCCTCCGCCAGCGTCCCTAAACCTGGCTCAAAAACTGCTCCCATTTCAAAAAAAGATAAATTTTCAATCTGGCGCGATAAATTACCGGCAATATTTTTCAGCAGCCCTGGGACTAAGGATGTACGCATGACCGCATAATCCTCGGAAAGCGGGTTGGCCAGCGCGATTACTTCACGCAAAGGGTTATTTTCCGACCACAGCATTTGATCCGCCAGCGCCGGATTAACAAAACTATAGTTGACTACTTCGCTCATCTGTCCGGACATAAGATTTTTTAACTGCCTTTGGAATTTTTGATAAGCGTCCAGTCCTCCAGGCGCGCATACTCCTTCCGGCAAAGCGGAGGGAAGGTTTTCATAACCATGCAGGCGCGCTACTTCTTCAATCAAATCTTCTTCAATGAGCAGGTCAGGACGGTAAGTAGGAACCGTCACTAAATAATCGCTCCCATTCTGTTCTATTTTAAACTCCAGCCCTTTTAAGCAGGCTATTATCTCCGTTTCGCTTAAACTTCCGCCCAGCACATAATTTACTCTGTCCGTTCTGAGATTAATAACCGCAGGTTTCACAATGCCGGGGTATAGGTCGGCTACTCCGCCGACGACTTCTCCGCCGCTCAACTCCTGCATCAAAGCCGCCGCGCGGTTTAAAGCATAAACCGCGCCGTTAACGTCCACCCCTTTTTCAAAACGGGCCGAAGAGTCACTGCGCAAAGACAGCGCGCGCGAGGTTTTTCGTATACATATATTATTAAAATTAGCCGATTCCAATAAAACATTGACCGTATTCGGCCCGATTTCGGTATTTACGCCTCCCATTATCCCTGCCAAGGCAACAGGCCTCTCACCGTCGGTAATCAGCAGCATCGAATCGCTAAGCTCCCGTTCCGTTCCGTCTAAAGTAACCATTCTTTCGCCTTCATGCGCGGTTCGTACCAGGATTTGTTTGGAGCCGGGAATAAGGTCATAATCAAAAGCGTGCAAAGGCTGATTAGTTTCCAGCATTACATAATTAGTAACATCCACAATATTATTTACCGGCCTGACGCCTGCACTGCTCAAAGCAGCCTGCATCCATCCGGGAGATTCTTTTATCGCGCAGTTTTTTATAACCCGCGCCGTATAACGCGGGCAAAGGTCGGGTACAGCTATATCTATGCTTATATAATCGTTTATATGCTCTTTATTTTCCTTTAACGGGACATCGGGCAGCTTAACCGTTTTTCCCAGCAAAGCCGCTACTTCCCTGGCCAGGTTGATAACTCCCAAACAATCGCCGCGGTTAGGCGTAAGATCCAGCTCAATTATCTGATCTCCGTACGCATTGTCTACCGCTTCCGCGGCAATGCCGGCCATTGTCAAGGCTTCAGCCAGCTCCGGAGCAGAATAATCAAAATCAACATACTGTTTTAACCAATTTACAGATACTCCCACAAAAATCCTCCTATCCAATCTGCCTTCATAAATACCGGGCGCCTCGCCGGAAAAATTCACTCGCCGCCGGATAAACTCTCGTCCCATTTATCTCACCAGCCGAAAAAGCGGGAGGCTTTCAGCGGCTGTGTCAAAATTGCTGTAAAAAGCGGCGGTCGTTGTCAAAGAAAAGGCGCAGGTCATTAATGCCGTATTTCAGCATCGCGATACGTTCTATCCCCATTCCAAAAGCAAAACCGGTAACTTTTTCCGGATCGTACCCCCCCGCTTTAAGTACTTGCGGATGTACCATTCCGGCGCCTAATATTTCCAGCCAGCCGGTGTCCGAGCATACGCGGCAGCCTTTTCCCTCACAATTCACGCAGGAAATATCCATCTCGGCGCTGGGTTCGGTAAAAGGGAAAAAGCTGGGCCGGTACCTCACTTTTACATTTTTATTAAAAATCTGATAGGCAAACATCATCAAAACTCCTTTAAGATTAGCAAAAGTTATATGAGAATCTATCAGCAGCCCCTCTATCTGGTGAAACATTGGGGAATGGGTCGCGTCGTCGTCCTTGCGGTAGACCCTGCCCGGCACTATGATTTTTACCGGCAATTCCGGCGCCATCTTTTCCATAACCCTTACCTGAACCGGAGAAGTATGTGTCCTGAGTAAATGTTTTTCGTCAATATAAAAAGAATCCTGCATGTCACGGGTCGGATGGTCAGCCGGGAAGTTCAGCGCTTCAAAATTATAATAATCCAATTCTATTTCCGGCCCTTCAGCCACTTTAAAGCCAAATCCCATAAAAATATCGCATATCTCTTCACTTATTTGGCTCAAAGGATGCTTACTGCCTTTCGGTGGCGGAAATCCCGGCAAAGTGACGTCAATCGTTTCAGCCTTTATTTTTTCTTCCAGCAGTCTCTTTTTAATATTAGTAATTTGTTGTTCAAAATTTTGCTCTAATTCTTCTTTTATTAAATTGGCGGCCTTGCCGGCATGAATCCGTTCTTCGGCTTCTAAATCCTTCAAACCCCGCAATAATCTGGTTATTTCCCCTTTGCGCCCCAAAGCATTCACCCTTAAAGCGTTCACTTCGTCCAGCTTATTCAACTTGCCCAACTGCTCTCTCACCGTTTTTCTCAATTGCTGTAATTGTTCAATCACCGTTTTACCCCCTTAAAATACTACTGAAAACAAAAAAATTCCGCCCCATAGGGACGAAATCACATTCCGCGGTACCACCCAAATTAATCCGCGCCCGAATAAACCAAACACCGGATCCACTCTGCGTCAATAACGGCGACCTCCGGCGAAGCTTATTCCCCAACCTTCACGTCAGGTTTCAGCCTGCTGCTCCAAGATGAATTCACGGGCATAATTCCTGGCAATACTCACAGTCTCCGATATTGCTTCCCTGAAGGAACTTCTGCGGGCTACTTGTTCTTTTCATCGCATTTGTATATTATTATCCAGCCTAAAACTTATACGGCAAATATTCCGCGCGTTTTCCTGTTTTTATCAGCCATTCGCCGTTCCGCGGAAACGATCAGATACCGGAATCAGCTTCCTGTAAACGCCCTTCCTCGCGTATTATTAAGAACCGTACTTATTTTCATTTTACATTTTAACACAGATTTTCCGGCTGTACAAGCCCCTTCATTTTCGGTCCAGCCATGCTTTTCGCATGATAATTCCACTGGCGACCGCGACATTTACCGAATCCGTCAAATCATTCATCGGAATATAAAAAGTAGTTCGGCAAAGGTCCCTTACTTCCTTGCTCAAGCCTTTAGCTTCATTTCCCACCGCTATGACAACCGGGCCGCTGAAACTTACCTCATCAATTGCCGATTCACCGTTCAGCGCCGCTCCCAGCATATTATATTCGCCGCTCAATAATTGTTCCAGCCGAACCGTGTCCGTCTCAAAAACCGGCAGGTGTAAAATCCCGCCCATACTGGCACGCACGGCTTTCGGAGCAAAAGGGTCCGCGCAATTATTTACCAGCAGCGCACCTTCAGCGTCAAAAGCGCAGACGGTACGAATTATCGTCCCTAAATTGCCCGGATCGTTAATTCCGTCCAAAAGCATATAGCAACCGCCGCGAAATTCTATTTCCCCGTTAAACGAAGCCGGAATTCTCATAACAGCCGCTACACCTTGGGGATTATCAGTATCACAGATATGTTTCATCATCCGGTCGGTAATAACGCAGCCTTCATGATCCGCAAACGCGGAAATAAGCTCCGGATTTTTGCCGGCCTGGTCTTCCGTAATAAAAAATCTTACCAACAGCTCCGGATATTTAACCGCTTCCATTACCGAACGCCAACCCTCTGTCAGAAAGCACTGCTGTTCCGCGCGATACTTTTTATACCGCAGCGAAGCGGTTTCCGAAATTATGTTATTATGCCGGGAGCTGATAATTTTCAGCATTTGACCAACCGGCTTTCTTTTTTATTTTTTAAAATCATCTTTAAAACCGCCGCGCTTGAAAATCACAGCGCCAGCAAAGCAAAAGTATGGCCGGGCCATACTTTTTAATGTTCCTTGTATCTGTCCGGCGGGAAACTTCCGCCGCCGCGCGGTACGCCTTCCGGCATGCCGCAAGCATTACTAAACCTGAGCCGCCAAAGTCTCCTTGGCTAAATCCGCTAACCTGGCAAAACCCCGAGCGTCACTTATTGCCAATTCTGCCAGCATTTTACGGTTGATGTCCACCCCCGCCGCTTTCAGCCCATGAAGCATACGGCTGTAAGTAGTGCCGTTTATACGGGCGGCCGCGTTTATACGGGCAATCCATAGCTTACGAAACTCCCGCTTCTTAAGCCTGCGGTGAATATAGGCATATTGACCTGATTTCATAACCTGCTGTTTGGCTACTTTAAATAATTTTGATTTACTGCCCCTATACCCTTTAGCTAATTTTAATATCTTTTTATGTCTTTTATGTGCGCTTACTCCGCGTTTTACTCTTGGCATAATAAACTCCTCCCAGTACTTGATTTAATAAGGTATAAGGCGACTGATTCTTTTAGTTTCAACTTCACTGACTAAACCTGGTTTTCTTAAATGTCTTTTTCTTTTAGAGCTTTTGCCTCCCAGTAAATGGCTTGCATAAGCTTTAGCTCGTTTTATCTTCCCTGACGCTGTCTTTTTGAATCTCTTCGCCGCGCCGCGATGAGTTTTGGTTTTAAGCATTATGCTCTTCCTCCTTACGCTATATTATTTTCGCTCCTGCACTATAGGGAACTCTAATTATTTTGTTTTACCCAGCACGTTGAAACCCAAGTACAAACTTTTTCAATTCTTTTTTTTACCGCTCTTCTGTATCAACACTTTATTGTCAATGTTTTTTATTATATTGCTATTACTTTTTAAGTTCCATTGTTTTGTCTCAATCAAAGCCTATTTAAAGGTAAGCCATAACCATTTTTTACCTTTTTCCATTCTGTACCTTGTAAATAATTGACATTTATTTTTCATTGCTTTTATCTAAGTCAAGACGTGGAGTCAAAATCATAACCATGTTCTTACCTTCAACTTTAGGTTTTTTTTCCACAGATGATATATCAGCCAATTCCTCGGCTAATTTTACTGATAATCGCTGCCCTAAATCAGGATGAGTTATTTCCCGGCCCCGAAACATTACCGTAACTTTCACTTTATCTCCGGAAGTCAAAAATTTACGGGCATTGCGGGTTTTGACCTGAAAATCATGTTCTTCGATATTGGGGCGCATTTTCACCTCTTTTATAGAGATAATTTTCTGTTTCTTGCGCGCTTCCTTTTCACGTTTACCCTGCTCAAATCTAAACTTTCCGAAATCCATAAAACGACATACGGGCGGTTTGGCTGAAGGCGCTACTTCAACTAAATCCAGGCCTTTTTGTACGGCTATGTCCAAAGCGTCCTTGACAGGTAATATTCCTAACTGTTCCCCGTCTTCACTAACCAATCTTACTGATTTGACCCGAATATCCTCATTGATTCTCCAATCCTTACTGATAAAAAAGTCACCTCCTGAATAAATTAACTGCGCAGGACTGATTCAGTCTTCAATCCTGCTGCTTGTTGAACACAAAAAAGCGAGTACATTACTCGCTTCACCCCACACCATTATCAATTCCAGAATGAGTTTTACCCTAACAACTGCGCTGTAAGGTGAGAAGCGAAGCCTCTGCTTAATTCTTAAAAATTGTATCACAATACGCAGCCGCTGGCAAGCCGCTTTACAAATAAATTTGAGAGTTTTTATCTTTGGATAGATTCGGTAGCATCTTCATACTACATATTATGGCCTATTATATCATCCTGCCACACCATGCTGTATTATACCTGTCCATTTGTGATAACTATCAGAAATTTAATTCAGCGCGCGGCTGCCGATTTCTTCCGCCAGCTTCCCCGCAAATTCTTCCGCCGTCATAGCGCCCAGCTCGCCTTGCCGGCGATGCCTTACAGATACATTTTTATTTTCCGCTTCTTTAGCTCCAACTATCAGCAAATAAGGGATTTTTTTCATCTGCCCTTCCCGTATTTTGTAGCCTACCTTTTCATTACGCTCATCAACCTCACAGCGGATATTATGCCGCTCCATTATTGCCCGCACTTCTCCGGCATAAGGCAAAAAAGGCTCTGAAACAGGTACCACCCGCGCTTGAACCGGCGACAGCCAGGCCGGAAAAGCTCCGGCAAAGTGTTCGGTCAAAATGCCTATAAAACGTTCAATGCTTCCATAAATCGCCCGATGAATCATAACCGGACGATGTTTTTCCCCGTCCTCCCCTATATAGCTTAAATCAAATCTTTCCGGCATTTGGAAATCCAGTTGAATAGTTCCGCACTGCCAGGTCCTGTCCAGAGAATCCTGTAAGTGAAAATCTATTTTCGGCCCGTAAAACGCTCCGTCTCCGGGATTTATTTTAAAAACTATCCCTTTTTCCCGCAGGGCGTTTATCAAAGCCGAGGTCGCCATTTCCCAATCTTCATCCGACCCCATGGAATTTTCCGGTTTGGTTGACACTTCAATCGCGTAAGAAAAACCGAACATTTTATAGAACTTATCCACTAATTCTACTACCCCTTTTATTTCCGTAATAATCTGTGACGGCAGCATATATATATGCGCGTCGTCCTGCGTAAAAGCCCTCACTCTCATAAGCCCATGCAGCACTCCGGACTTTTCGTGCCGGTGTACCAGCCCCATTTCCGCGATACGCAGCGGCAGCTCTTTGTAGCTGTGGGTCCCCTGTTTATAGACCAGCATACCTCCAGGGCAGTTCATAGGTTTTACCGCGTAATTTTTTTCATCGATATTGGTAAAATACATATTATCGTGATAGTGATCCCAGTGGCCGGATTGTTCCCACAACTGCTGGTTCAAAATTATAGGGGTGCGTATTTCATGATAACCGGCCTTAGTATGTTCCTCACGCCAGAATTTTTCCAGCTCATTGCGGATAATCATGCCTTTAGGCAGGAAAAAAGGAAATCCCGGCCCTTCATCCAAAACCATAAAAAGCTCCAGTTCGCGCCCTAAACGCCGGTGATCCCTTTTTTTAGCTTCTTCCAGCTTAAACAGATAATCATCCAGCTGGCTTTTTTTCGGGAACGCCGTAGCGTAAATTCTTTGCAGCATAGGGTTACGCTCATCGCCGCGCCAGTAAGCTCCGGCCAGATTCATTAACTTATACGCTTTCACGCGTCCGGTAGAAGGCAGATGCGGCCCGGCGCACAAGTCAACAAATTCTTCCTGTTTATACATGGAAATCACCGCGTCGTCAGGCAGGTTATCTATCAATTCAATTTTATATACCTCACCGCGCTCCTGAAAAAAGCGCCTGGCTTCTTCCTTGGAGACCTCCAGGCGGACTATAGGGTAATCAGCTTTGATAATCTTATCCATTTCCTCTTCGATCAAAGCAAAATCATCCGGGGACCAGGGCCTTTCATTATCAAAATCATAATAAAAGCCTTTATCTATGAACGGACCTATGGCCAGCCTGGAACCAGGCCACAGGCGTTTTACCGCCTGCGCCATTATATGAGAAGCGCTGTGGCGGTAAACATTCAAAGCCCGCTCGTCTTCCAAAGTCAGAAATTCAACTTGCGCGTCCCCGCGCAATACGCCGCCCAGGTCTTCCAATCTGCCGTCCACTAAAGCAACCGCCGCTGTTTTCGCTAATTTGCTTCCGATACCTTCCGCTACCCGCGCTAAAGAAACGCCTTCTTCATACTCGCGCCGCTTTCCGTCTTTAAAAGTAATTGTAAGCATAAAACCATCCTTTCTATTTCACATCAGGTTTTCACATCAGGCTAACGGGACCATAAAGTTAGAAGCAGCATCTGCAGCAATCCGATTATCAACCCTAAAACCCCGCCTGTTATCTCTATAAACCTTATTTCGCCGCTTGAAGCGCTGATCACTAAATCTTCCAGCGCGCCCAGCTCTGATTCCGCGATCTTCTTTTCCACCATATTGCGGATAGGGTGTTCTTTTTCTATATATTCCCTGCCGTGCTCCAAAACCTGTCACAGCATTTTTTCCATTTCCTGTTTGAGAATTTTCTCAATAGAATCTCCCCATATTTTTTCTATGCCGCCCGCCAAAACCCTGGGCAGCATTTTTTCAATCCGGTAACGCAGCAACGCGACCAGCCCGGCCGTAATCTTTTCCTTAACCGCCGGATCGCTGAAATTTTCATAAATATCGTCCGCCGACAACAGCTGCTCTTCCACTAATTTTCCTATAACAGCCGCTATTTCTTTTTGCCGTTTAGGGAGCAGGCCCTGAAAATTAAACCCTAAAAAATGATGGGCTTCCCGCGGCCGGAAAAGCATCCTTACAGCTGCTACATTTGTGAAATACCCGATAATCGCGCATGTCAACGGAATAATAGCCCAACGCGCCATATTGTCACCCTGCTCATTGTTTCTAAAGACTATAGCAGATTTTTGTTACGAGGGCAAGTGGGGGGGAAGAAGAGCGCGT
>JAISWS010000063.1 GCA_031270725.1 Syntrophomonadaceae bacterium
CGTGAGGATGTCCGTACAGGTTGTTTAGCCCCGAAGATATTACCGCGTATTTAGGCTTTATCCGGCGGTAAAAGTTTTCGGTATAGGAATTGCGGCTGCCGTGATGGGGGACTTTTACAATCAGAGAAGAAGGCGGATTTTTATCTTCCACTATGGTCTCTAAAGTTTCCGTACCGACGTCACCGGTGATTATAAGGGAAAAAAGCCCGAAAGAGGAACGGATAACGGCGGAATTTTCATTGTAATCGTCGCTGTTCTCACCCGGCTGGCCGGCATAGACGACTTCCAGATTCCAGTTGTTCTCAATATTAACGACTTGTTTGGCGCTTAAAAGTATCAACTGAGTCCGGGACTCTTTCAGCAGCCGGAAAAAATTCTCGTAAGCGGGAGCGTGGCTGAGTACGGCGGGTATAGCCGCGTAACGGACTTTGACTTCCGGCAGTATCTCTTCCAGGCCGCGCAAATGGTCGGCGTCCGGGTGAGTATTTATAATCATATATAATTCATTTATACCCCGATGGCGCAGATAGGGCAGTAATTTTCTCTGCCCGACAGCGGAATATTCACTTCCGCCGCCGTCAATCAACACGAACTTCCCCTGAGGGCTTTTTAACAAAGTGCAATCTCCCTGCCCCACGTCAACAAAGACCGCTTCCGCCAAGCCTTTATCCACCCAGGCGGCCGGCCAGAAAATACCGGTAAAAAACACCGCCCATAAAAGAAGCGTAATTTTCAGCTTAGGGTTATTCCGCCAGGCAAAAGCGCGCTTGCCTTCGAGGCAATTACAGCCCAGCAGCAAGCCCGCGTAATAGGCTATGATCAGTAAAATGCCGGGAGTAGCCACCCAAAAATAGGCCCCGGGTACGTATAATAGAAGACGGGTAACCGCGCGCATGATTTCAATAAGCCAGCCGCCCGCGAATAAAATCAGTGAACTGATGGCGCTGACGACGGGCGCGAAAATCAACGCTATAAAGCCGAGAATCACAATAGCTCCGGATACATAGCTCAATAATAAATTACTGATAATGGATATGGGGCTGAAAATATTAAAATTATAAGCTATCAGCGGAAGCACTGATAATTGCGCGCAAAAAGGAATTAAAATCAAGTCTTTCAGGTATTTGTTGATGACGATGCTGTCGGTCGAGCCGAAAATAGGGTATTTTTTTAACAAGGGATAAAGGTAAACCAAAGCCCAGGTTCCTAAAAAAGAAAGCTGAAAAGATATCTGCATAAGACTCTGAGGGTTTATCAGCAGGATAAACAATCCTGATAATCCCAGGCTGTTGAGCATATCGTTGTTCCGCCCCAGGTAATGGGCCAGAAGAGGCAGTAATCCCATAAAAACAGAGCGCATCACCGGAACCGGCCAGCCAATAAGCCAGCCGTACAATAAAAATATAACTAAAACCACTATAAAACGATTGCGCTTACTGAGTTTCAGTAAAGAACATATCCAGGTAATCATTAAAAGCAAAAAGGCTATATGCATTCCGGATACGGAAAATATATGCACAAGGCCGGATTTTTGATAATTAGAATATTCCGCGGCCTCAATACCGTCGATGTTTCCCAGTAACATTCCTAATAAAATATTGGCCTCGTCTAAAGGCAGAGATTTTCTGAAAACCTCTTCAATGACCTGACGGTAACTGTTCATCCATTTTCTGACGCCGGAAGCCGGAGCTATAACAGTCATTTTTTCCGGCTTATCGACTGAGGCGATATAAAAAATGTTTTGATAGGACAGATAGGCGGGATAATCGAATTCACCGGGATTGCCAGGACGGGCGGGCGGTTCATAACCGGCCTCGATACGAATCGTTTCGCCTTGCTGGATATTAGAATCAAAATTACAAAATACTTGAATTTTTTGGCGGGCAGGGTCTTCATTTTCACAAAGTAATATAAACCTGGTTCTGTCCTCGGAATGACGGGGGATAGTGAGTATTTCGCCCTGCAAAACCGTGTTTTCCGATACTTCATAAACGTCCGGTTTTTCAATATGCCGTAACTGGAAATAACCCATACCCAAAATAATAAGCAAAAGGAATAAAACAGCCTCCCGGCGTTTGTCGGGATAGAAAAATATGGCCGCGGACAGAAGTAAGGACACGGCCGCAGCGGCTGCCCACCATTGGTAAAACGCCAAGATAATGGATAAAGACAGGAAAAGAAAAACCCGGAACCAAAAACTGTTCATTAATTATCTCCGCCCGCGCCGGCTAAAATCCCTACACGTCAATCTGTTCCTTAATGGCTTCAAATTTTTTATCGCCTATCCCGGATACTTTTTTCAGGTCTTCGGCTTTCCTGAAAAAACCCTGGCTATCGCGATATTCCACAATACGCTGAGCAAGAGCGGCGCCGATGCCGTCAAGTTTTTGCTCCAGTTCCGCCGCGCTGGCAGTGTTGATGTTTACCCGGCGGTTATCGGCCGTCGCAACGGAAGGGGCCGACGCCGGCCCGGTTTCGTCAACGGAAGGCACATACAGAGTTTCGCCGTCCCTTAATCTAGCGGCCATGTTCAAATTTCCGCTCTGAGCCGCGGGCAGTAAGCCACCGGCCATATTGACCGCGTCATGGACGCGCGCGTCTTCGTCTAAAACGTACACTCCGGGATTTACAACTTCTCCCGTCACATAAACCTGAATAGTGTTGAAAGATTCCTGAGCCGTACTGTCCGCAATATCATCAACGCTGATAACTATATCTTCCTGAA
>JAISWS010000136.1 GCA_031270725.1 Syntrophomonadaceae bacterium
CCAATCCGCTCAATTCTTCAATATCCCCGTAATCTTTTTTCCGTGTTTGCAAAAGCAGAAATTCATACATTCCGGGGTACCTTGCGTTGATTCTGATCCTGTTTTGGATTTCTACTTCCAAACATTCAAAAAAATCCTCCGTGCCTTCAGTTTGCCCGGCGAGCAACTCATCGAAAGCATAGTTGAACAAGTATAGATAAAGAGCTTTTTTCGTGCCGAAGTAATGAAAAATAGCCGCTTTTGACACACCAGCTTCCGTCGCTATATCGGCTATGGAGGCTTTTTTGTATCCGTTTCGTCCGAAGCACAGCAGGCCTGCGCTGATAATCAATTGACGTTTTTCCTCCGGCAGCTTATCAAAGTTTACGGTGTCCAAGAGTATCCCTCCCATCGTTGACCGAATCGGTTAAGTATATTTTATCACGGTTAACCAATTCGGTCAACAGAATTTTTTTTGCACGCCGGAACATCGTTGACATTTACTTGTTTTGTCAAGACAGATCCTGCCATTCTTTTGCCCGGGACGCAAAAAGGCCGGAAATCTGACCTTTTCAGGTCAAACTCCCGGCTTCTGTGATATTTTCGTTTTATTCGGTTTTGTGGGGGTTCAAGTACTGCCGCTCTGGGCGAACCCGCCCGATTATATTCACGAAAAAACGGACATTTAAAATTTGCTCATCAGAAACCCGAAAGCCCGCATCATTGTGGGCTTTTTCAGTCAATATCTGAATTGGACAGTTTAACTGGTGCGGATGAAGGGACTCGAACCCCCACGCCTAGTGGCGCCAGATCCTAAGTCTGGTGCGTCTGCCAATTCCGCCACATCCGCATAGAAATAACTCGCAAATCGAATTAAAATAACATATACAAGCGTCTATCTAATGTGAATCTTACTTTCTGGTGAACTATACTAATACATAGTGTCATTTGAATTTCTACAGCGTTTGCTTATGCGTCATTGCACTCCCTATGGGGCACAACACGGCGGGGAAAAGCGGTTCTGCTTTGTAAAAATTCAGATGTCACTGATTACCAGACTTGACTCATTAAAAATTAATTATTTTTCCAGCAATTGCGTTCGCGATTTTTACTGACATATTCTCAAAATTTAAATTTTAATTTGTCAAAGAAAAAATTTTTCGTTCGTAGTTCAGTGTATAGCAGTATAAAAACAAAGTCAAATTTTGTTGCTTTCAAACATTCTTGTTATGAAGCACAGTTAAAAGTAACAGGTTTTACTCATTCAGCTCCCCACAATTCCCCTTCCGGCCTCATATCGCGTTTCATTAAAGCATCAATTTCCTGCTGCGGGGTTTTCTTTTGTTCCAGGATATTATAACACGCTCTTACAATGGGCATATCCACGCGCATTTCCATTGCCAGCCGGTAAGCCACCGGACAGGAATAAACTCCTTCCACGATCATTCCCACTTCCCGCAAAGCTTCATCCGTGCTATAACCCCGGCCAATTAATTCGCCGGCTTTTCTGTTACGGGAAAAAGCGCTGTAACAGGTTGCCACCAAATCTCCCAATCCGCTCAGGCCAACAAAAGTCAAGGGTTTAGCTCCTAAAGCCGCGCCCAGTTTTGATATTTCATGAAGTCCCCTGGTAATTAAAGCTGCCCGGATATTGTCACCATAGCCAAGTCCTTCCAGTATACCGGCGCACAAAGCCACAATATTCTTCACCGCTCCTCCCAGTTCTACTCCGGTAAGGTCAGGATTGGTGTAAACTCGGAATTGCCCGTTCATATAAAGCCGCTGAACTTTTTGCGCCGTATCTTTTTGCAAAGCGGACACAGTGACGGCGGTAAGCAGGCCGCGCCCTACTTCTTCAGCGTGGCTGGGTCCTGACAAGCAGGCTAGATAAGGTTTAATTTCCGAACCTAAAACATCAACCATAACCTGGCTTAAACGTTTAGCCGTACTGATTTCCAGACCCTTAGCGGTATTAACCAATAAAGTTCCAGGTATGTAATAAGCCTTTATTATTTCTAAGACTTCGCGCACCGTCTGAGCCGGCACCGCTATTATTATATAATCACTTCCAGCCGCGGCCGCTTCCATATCCGCCGTAGGATTAATGTTGGCGTTGATTTTGACACCCGGCAAAAATCTCTTATTTTCTCTGGTGGCAGCCATCAGCTCAATACCGTCCTGTGGCCGGCCCCACAAAGCTATCTCATCCGCTTTGTCGCTTAACAGCACCGCTTGAGCCGTTCCCCAGCTGCCGGCGCCGACAATACATACTTTTTCCCCCATAATAAAATTGTAACCTTTCGTTTAATTTTGGTTCCATATAAAACTTAAACGCGCCAGCGGCCGAGGGCATAAATTCCCAGCCGGCTTTCCATTCCAAAGCTCCTGCGCCGCATAAAAACGCCAGCACGGTTTTATCCGCACGCTTGACCAATCAGAAAGGCCATAGTTCAGAAATTTTGAGAGTCAAACATTTTGTCTATCCATTTTATAGTATTTTCGTTGCCTTCGCGCAATCTTTTTATATTTTCTTTGTGTTTATAAATTAAAAATACGGCTAAAATTAAAGCCATCACGCAATAATGCCATGTCTGAGCGGAGTAAAACGCTAAAAACGGAAGGAAAAAAGCTGCGCCCATAGAAGATAAAGAAACAAAGCGGCTTATAAACATAATCGCAAAAAATATTACCGCCAGCGGTAAAATTAAGTGCGGCATTAAAAAAATTACTACCCCGCCGACGCTGGCTACCCCTTTACCTCCTTTGAACTTTAACAACAACGGGTAACAATGCCCGATAACCACCGCCAGCGAGGCCAAGACCGTTCCGGCTTCGCCGCCTAAATTTAAACCAGCCCAGGCAGATATAAAGCCTTTCAGCATATCGGCTAACAGTGATAAAATTCCGGCCAAATTTCCGCCTGAGCGGAAAGCATTGGTCGCTCCTACATTACCGCTTCCCATCATACGAATATCTCTTTGTGTAAATATTTTAGTAAAAATATATGAAAAAGGTATATTGCCGATAAAATATCCGATAATAATAACAAATAGCAGTTCCAAACCCATACCCCCTTTATAAAACCGTTATACATCAATAAGATACTGGAGAATTATTATTTTAGTCAACTAAAATGTCTTAACATCACTTTTTAAACGGGTTTTCAGGTGCGTTCTGACGCAGGAGCAGCCGTAGCGGAGTCCCTTCAAATCCAAAATTGGTTCTCAGCACATTGTCCAAATAACGCAGATAGGAAAAATGCACCATCTCCGGCCGGTTGGCAAAAAAAACAAAAGTTGGCGGCGCTGTCGATACTTGGGTGGAATAAGTTATTTTTATTTTTTTGCCTCCGCCTCCCGGTAAAGGGTTTAACCTCTGCGCTTCGTTAATTACGCGGTTGAGTTCTCCGGTATTAATCCTCCGGTTATGCTGTTCCGCTACAAAATTCGCCAAATCCAGAATTTTAAAAATCCGCTGCTTGGTTAACGCTGAAACATACATAATGGGCGTATAAGCTAAAAATTTCATTTCCACGCGAATATCTTTGTCGAATTTATTCATGGTATATTGATCTTTTTTAATTATATCCCATTTGTTGACCACAATAATATTAGCTTTACCCTCTTCATGCACAATCCCCGCAATTCTTTTATCCTGTTCCAGTACCCCCTCTGCGGCGTCAATTATTATCAAGACCACATCCGCCCTTTCAATACTGCGTATGGAACGGACGACGCTGTATTTTTCCGTCGTTTCTCTTATTCGGGATTTTTTCCTGATGCCAGCCGTGTCGATCAGCGTGTATTTTTGTTTATTGTACACTAAATGGGTGTCAATAGCATCTCTGGTCGTACCGGGTATGTCACTCACAATGACCCGGTTTTCGTCTAAAAAAGCATTGACCAGGGAAGATTTTCCCACATTAGGCCTTCCCAGCAAAGCCAGCTTGATGACATCACTATTTTCTTCTTCCTGAGTCCGGACAGGAAAATCAGAAACGATCGCATCCAGAAGTTCATTTATATTCAGTCCGTGCATAGAAGAGACCGGAATAGGATCCCCCAGGCCCAAATTATAAAATTCGTAATAATTCAAATGTTTGGTGAAATCCTCCACTTTATTAGCCGCTATCACAACGGTTTTGTCAGAACGCCTGAGCAGATCCGCTACCTGTATATCTTCTTCGGTCAATCCCTGCTGGCTGTCCAGAACCAAAACAATGACATCCGCTTCTTCTATAGCCAGGCGCGCCTGTAATTTGATTTCCCGCGTAAAGATATCTCCTTCATCGAAACGTATCCCTCCGGTGTCTATGATAATAAATTCCCGTCCGTCCCAGTCAATATTTTCATATAACCTGTCCCGGGTAACTCCTGGTATATCTTCCACAATGGCTTTTCTTTTGCCCGCCAGCCTATTAAATAAAGTTGATTTTCCTACATTGGGTCTGCCAACTATAGCCACAACCGGTTTACCCATCTTTTATCCCCCGTTTTTATTCACGATCTTTACAGCGCCCCGTCCTGTTTCTATACAGGCTGTGTCTCCCGGACGTCCAGCAATTCTCTCAACAGTCCTTTTATCGTCCCATCAGCCAGACGGATTTCAACCCCGCACTGACTTTCGATATCCTTAATACTTACATCGTCTAAAAACACGCCTTTTTTTTCTTTTAAAACCACATCGTGCAAAATATATTTTTTATGCTTATTACTCTTTTTGAGTTGTCTTATAATGTCCTGGCCGGTTATCAGTCCGGTAACTGTAACCTGGCCGCCGAAGAATTTGTTCGCAACCGAAAGCACGGAAACCTGCAGCCCCGATATGACATTCAAACGGTCAGCTATTGTACGTAATACCGGACAAGCCGATTCTCCCGCCAGAATACAAGCCGCGCTTTCAGGGACCGCCGCCGGAAGTTTTGCTTCCGCGGCCGCAAATTCGTCTAACAGAATCCTGGCTAAGCCAATACCGTTCTCCGTTTGTTCAAAATCATCATAATAGCCGGCAGGAGGAAATTCTTCTCCGGCGTTTACAAAAAACTCATCGGCTAAATATACCAATCCGCTTTTTCCCGCTTTGCGGAATCTTTCCTGCCATCCGTAAACTCTTTTTATCAATTGCCGGGAAAATACCCCGTCAATCGGAGATATATTTTCCAGCCTTTTCCGGTGTCCGGTCAGGCCCACCGGAACTACGCCAATTGTAGACACTCCGGGCAATAAAGCTAATTCCTCAATAGTTTCCTCCAACACCTGCCCGTCATTAATTCCGGGACACAAAACTATCTGAGTATGCATCTTGATGCCGGCGTCACTCAATCTCTGAAGATCGTCTCTGATGCCGGAGGCTTTTTTATTGTTCATCATTTTCATTCTAAGCTCGGGGTCAAGGCAATGAACGGAAATGTAAAGGGGGCTTAAACGCAAACGCAACAATTTTTGCCAATCCGGCTCTTCCATATTAGTCAGAGTAATAAAATTTCCAAACAGAAACGATAAACGGTAATCGTCATCTTTAGTATATAAATCAGACCGCATATGTGAAGGTAATTGATCGATAAAACAAAAAACGCATTTATTTCTACAGGTTTTTAAGCGGTCAAAAAACGTTTCGGAAAAAAACAGCCCTAATTCTTCATCGGGGGATTTTTCAATATCTAGCTCCCACAGTTCGCCGTTTTTCTTTTTTACTTCAACGATAATCTCATCATCCTGAGACGCAAACTGGTAATCAAGAATATCTTCCACCGGTAACCCCGCCATGGAAATCAAACAATCCCCCGCTTCTATGCCCATTTCATCAGCAATGCTGCCTTTGCTGACTCTGGTAATGATCGCTGCCATTATCAACCTCCTAGACTTCTATCCAATTATCTTATAAATATCCGCACAAATCAATAGTACCTTCCGCCGCCATTTTAAAGCGATATAAAATGCGGTATCTGTCCGATAATTTATCAGCTGATGTATACTAATAATAAATAATACCAGTATAATTGTTTTTATGTTAAAATAATATAAATCGCGGTTTAATTAATTTTCATGCATGCGCGCATATAAACCATAAAAATATTAAATATTAGCGGAGGATTATTATGGATAAAATCGAAGTGAAATTTAAGAGTATTATTGAGGGAGCCCAAATTCCGGAATATGATACCAAACATTCTTCCGGCTGTGATCTGGCCTTATCTTTAAATCACGAAATCATTTTGTACCCCTGCGAAGTACAGAGTCTTCCTAACGGTATCGCCGTAGAAATACCCGCCGGATTTGAAGGCCAAATCCGTAGCCGTTCCGGTATGGCCCGCAAAGGGATAGTTGTTGCCAACGCTCCCGGTACTGTTGAATCAGGGTATACGGAAGAAATAAAAATTCTTCTTTTAAACACCACCGATAAACCTATTAAAATACTCCCGGGGCAAAAAGTCGCTCAGATAGTTTTTGTTCCCATCGTGCGCGCGGAATTTATCCCTATTTAAAAGACCGTTTGGTTGATTATGCCACCTGTTTCCGCAGATTGGTCAAACAAGATTAAATAAGAGCTTATTATTCGGCTTAAAAAACCTTGCAGCCGGCAGCGCACAATAATGACCGCTTTTAAAAGGAATAGCGGAAGGTTTTTTGTGATTAACCATATGCTGTTATTCATAATTCCAGCGCCTTAATGATGGCGGCAAATTATGTGGACGCCGTTGCCCAGATCGTGGACCGCTCCTCCTAAAATCCGTGCCAGTTTGAAGCTAAGCTCATTTTTTTCTTTATCTTCGTAAGCCGTAAAAATCGGGCAGGCTCCGCCGTATATCCTATCGGCTTCCGCGGTGGTGACTATAGCCAGTATTATTCCATATAAGCCAATATCCATTAATCGGCCGCCTTTCTTCCTGAAAACGTTTTAAGCGTAGTATTGTACGACGATTCCAAAACCGGAACTTTCTTAATAACCTCTATCAGGACTTCCAAATCCGGCTCATTGGCTACAATATATAACGCCAGATATCCTTTATCGGGATCCTTGCGCGCCATTGGCATAAGATCTTTTTCATCCATTTCCACTTTGCTGCCCAGGATAGAAACCACATCATGAATGATAGCCATTCTTTGGCCAAAAGCGTCCAAGGTCAGGCGTGCGTTATCATCTTTAGGCTTGATGATAACGCCCAAAGCTTCATCCATAATTTTCTTACGTACCTGTGGCAGCCCTACATTATTAAAGACAATATCGTTTATTTTTAATAAACTGCCTTCAAAATGCAGCTCCCCTCTTTCTATTTCAGCTATATCCCCGATAAAACTCCCGTTCATAAAACATAAAGAAAAAAGAACGCAAATCACGGCTCCAGCCAAAGCGTAAATGCCATTTAAATACCATGCCAGGCCGCTCGTTATCAAAGCGCTGAAAATTACCAAATAATTACGGGCTTCAAAGACCCGGGCGATACCTTCTATATAGTCAGCTCCACGCGGAACCAGTTTAGTTTCTTCCAGCCTGTTTAAAGTTTCCCGTTCCATATTTCTGATATCCCGAAATTGCTGGGCCGCTAAAACCAAAAAGGTTACCGCTGTATAATCCTCTTCAGCAATGGCCGGAATAGCGACCGCTCCCAGGGCCGCCGCCATAAATCCCAGAGATAAGTGCGTTAAATGGCCATGCGGATAGGTAGGGTAATTTCTATGGTCGTTGCGCAGCATAACCACCCTGCTAATAAACCCCGCCGCAATCCCTGTAATAATAGCATACAAATAATTTTCCATTTTATTTTTGAGCGGCCCTTATATTAATTAAAATATAAGCCCCAACCACTATAATTGTTAAAAAACAAAGAATAAGAATAGTCTTTAAAGTTTCTTTACTCTGGCTGTTAAATGCCTGAGCATTTTCATCAAACCCGTTGGTTCCGGAAATGCCTAAAGCTAAAGACAGCGCGCCGGCGAACATTTTTACGCCTTCTTCAGCTTCGTCTTTGCTGTTAGTATGAGAACCCACTTCAATAAGGGCCGAATGCGGAGACAAATCTTGATTAAAAATTCCTTTGCCGATAAAAATTCCGTTTGAAAGTCCGGGAGTTTGTTTGTCCATCGCCGCTTTTATCCGTTTGGCAAAATCGAGATTAATATTTTTGTTGGGATTTTGTTTTCCCACCACCAGCTTTATTTTAGTTACCTCTTTTCCGTTAATTTCAGCCGCGTACTGTTCCGGCGCCAACGCGTCTCTGTGGACGTCTAAAATTGCGTCCGGAGCCTTACGCAGTAAAGCCGCCGCTGTTTTGCGGGAACGGTTGTAAGCGTTAGCGTCATGGGGATTGTGATTACTGTCGCCGTAAAGGACATTTACCCCCAAGGAGTTTAATTCATCGGCTAAAACCCTTCCCACGTCGTATATGCCTCCGTTCCCGTTGATACTTTCCCTGCCGTCGCCTGGTACATATGATTCGTCACTGTGAGTATGGTAAATCGCGACCGTCTTTTTTTTATTGTTCCATGGTTCTGATTTTGTCGCGGCGGCAGTATTGTCCCCGGCAAGTACCCCGGCACGGTTAACGCCGTCAAAATTAAGCTGAGGCATACTTTCCCTGCCGGTATTTACACAGCGGGCAACCCCCGCTTGCATACTCACCACCTGATAGCGGTAATTGTCGGCGCTTATAAATTCATCCCCTATTTCAACTTCCCCTGATATCTGCGTTACCGGACGATTTTGTTCATCAACCAGCGTAAAACTTTTTCCGCTTTCAGTTTCCGCAACCGCCTGGGCATTGCCCGCGTTCAGCCAGGCCGTTATAAAGAAAAAACCGCATAAAACAAGAAAAACTTTTTTATTCATTATCCTGCTGCCGCTCCTCTCCGCCTTTTTCATGGTTTTCTTTGCTGTTACGGCCCCCATCGGTTTCCGAGTCAGACTTCTGATGATAATCATCACGCCAGCCTTCTTTTTCATTGTCCATAGGTTTATGAGCCGGACCGGATTGATGAAACCGTCCCGCTTGTTCTTCCGAAAGTTCCTCTGTTTGCGTTCCTCTTTGAAGCCTTTCTCTGGTTTCGCCAATTAATTCAGCCAGCACTACCGCTAGAATCCCCGACAGGATTAACGCGTCAAACGCTCCCGCCCCTCCGACATGTACGGTTCCGCGTAAACCGGTTCTTAACAAATAGAAAAACTGAAATATATCCATGGCGAATACTCCTACGACCGCCGCGAAAAAAGCTCCCCGCCGTGAACGTCCTGCTACATAGGCAACAATACCTGCCACTAAAGGATAAACAAGAAGGGGATCCATAAACATATTTTCCGGTTCGGCGCCCATGAAACGCCCGGCCGTATAAATAGCCAGGGCGGTTACCGCCGCCGCCGCGACCGCCCGTATTTTTTCTTTAGCGCTGCCGGCTTTAATCCATACGTAAACAGCCAGCCCTATAGCCACGCTGCCGCCCAGATTAACCGTAACCCTGTTACCAAGAGGCACGTCGATAAAACTGCCGACAATAATCACAGCTATAATGGCCAGGGCCCATTTATCGCTTAAATACAGCCTGTCCAAAACTCTGTGCGCCAGCCCGAAATAAATCAAAATAGAAACAACGATTAAAGTAATCAAACCAAGAGGAAAATCACTCATTTTTTAATTCATCCTTTCATGTCTGAATAAAATAGTTTGCGATTATATTTCCCTTTTTTCCCGCCTTTATGTAAAAACCGGGAAGCGTCTTTTTAAAAAACGCTTCAGACTGTGTTGACAGGGACCATTTTCAGTATTCACAAAGATTTTACGGCTAAATTCAACAAAAATGTTAATAAGTTCAACTCAATGTGTTAAAATATCAATCAAATAAGTAGAGGCTGTTATCATATGTTATCAGGTTTAGGGAGATTCCTACGAAAGGTACGCATAGATAGGGGAGAAATATCAAAAACGGTGGCTGATAAGTTAGATGTTACAGCGTCGTTCTTATCAGCGGTTGAAAACGGCAAACGCCCATTTCCTGTGCTTACCATAAAGCCGGACAAGTCATTTGATTTCGGAACAACCGACGACAAGAGTGA
>JAISWS010000218.1 GCA_031270725.1 Syntrophomonadaceae bacterium
ACGCTGAAGTAATAAATGGCCTGCAAAAGCAAAATATTAAAATATACCGCACTGACCGGCAGGGCGCCATTCGTTTTCTCAGCAACGGGAAAAACCTGCGTATGGAATTTTTCGGAAAATGATCGCTGTTCCCGTCCCCTGAAAATTATATTTAAACCGGCTGAATTAATCTTAGAACCCGCGGTTTTAAAATTTTTACAACCAGCCTGAAATATCATATAATTATTCCCGCCGTTTAATCATATCTTAATGTCAAAGGGGGAGGTTTTTATCCGCGCTTACGACATGGCAAACGGACGTGTAATCCTGGTTTTGCTGCGTTTATCCCTGCCAGCTATGGCCGGTATGATAATTTTTGCTTTTTTAAATTTAATAGATGCTTTTTATTTAGCCCGGTTAGGAGCGAAAGAATTAGCCGCTTTAGTTATGGCCGCGCCCGCTAAAATTTTGATAAATTCCCTGGCGTCCGCCACCGGCGCCGGGCTTTTTTCGGTTCTGGGAAAGACTTTAGGCGGCGGCGATTATCCCCGCGCTAATAATATTGCCTGGCATGGCTTGATTTTAAGTTTGTTTTACAGTGCCGTCATTTTAACGCCGGGATACCTTTGTATGGAAAAAATCCTCCCTCTCTTGGGTTGTGACGCGGAAACGCTTATTTTAAGCAAGGATTACCTACACATCATTTTTCCGGGCAGCGTTTTTACTTTTATTCTGATAATTTTCGGCAATGTTCTGCAAAGCGAAGGCAATACCGCGTTTCCCTCTTTCTTAATTTTAGCGGGGACTTTTTTGACGGTTTTGTTTGACCCTTTCCTTATTTTCGGCTACGGACGCCTCCCCGCCCTGGGACTTAAAGGGGCGGCTTGGGCCTCGGTTTTGTCCGATGTCATTTGCGCTTTTATTTTACTGGCGGTGGTCAGAAAAAGGGAAACGGGTATCCGTTGGCGTTTACGGGACTTTAATTTTAAATTCCCTATTATGTCATCAATTAATAAAGTAGCCATACCGGTTCTGATTATGGAATTATCAGCCGTTTTCGTCATGGCGTGGTTCAGCCGTCATTTAGCTTTATTCGGATACGCGGCCGTTGCCGCTTACGGGCTAATTTCCCGCGTAATAAGCTTGTCCCAGGTTCCGGCCTACGGTTTAACTCAGGGGCTTATGCCTTTGGCCGCTTACGCATACGGCTCCGGGGATACAGACCGCTTAAAAGCCGCTGTCGTTCAGTCCGTTATTTTATCGTTATTGCTGTTGAGCCTGTCCTGGCTGGTTCTGCAAATATTTCCCCGGCAGCTGTTCCTTTTATTGAGCGGCGACCCCGTGTTAACGGTAACCGCGGAAACGGGGCTGTGTCTGGCTTCACTATTCATTCCCCTGCGCGGGCTCGCGGCCGTCTTCTTCGTTGTCTTACAGGCTCTGGGTAAAGGGGCCACGGCTATGGGTTTCGCGCTGTTCAGAGAAGTGATTCTTTTTATCCCTTTAGTTTATTATTTATCTTCCGTGGCGGGAATTAATGGTATCTGGCTGGGTATTGCCCTGACTGATCTGCTTTTCTGCGGATTAATATCACCATATGGAGCCAAGGCATGGTATAATATGGGAAAACGGGACGCGGTTCGCTGGCACAGTCTGATAAAAGGCGGCTACATTTGGAAACGAAGCGCCGCCTGGCTGAAATTTTAACTATCCACCGGAGACTTCTTCTGAAACCGCGTAATTAATAGCCAATTTCACACAAATAATATATAATACCTATTAATCATGTTCAGAGCAAATTCTATCAGAAAAATGTTTTTAGTATTTGGAGGGCTGACATTTTGAGATTTTTCCTTGTTGCCGTATTAATTGCCGTTATGGACCAGATCACCAAATGGCTGATTATCCTGAATTTCAGCCTGGGAGAAAGGCTGACGGTTTTTCAGCCCTGGCTCCATTTCACCTACGTAACCAATACCGGCGCCGCGTTCGGGATATTTCCCGGACGGGCCTGGTTTTTCGTGGCGTTTTCATTTATTATTATCGCCGGTATAGTGTTTTACAATTGCTTTTACAGGCCCGCGCTTAATATGAGGATAACGACCGCTTTAATTACCGGCGGAGCGGCCGGAAATCTCATTGACCGCCTGTTCAGATCCGAAGTTGTGGATTTTATTGATTTAGGGTGGTGGCCGGTTTTTAATGTTGCTGATTCGGCTATATTTTGCGGCGCCGCCGGGTTACTTTTCTTTACTTTTATTAAAAATAAAAATGAGGCGGCCCATGAATAAAACTGACAAAATAGTAGTGGAAGATTATATGGAAGGCGAACGTTTGGACGCGGCTTTAGCCGGTTATTACGAAAATATGTCACGTTCGCTTATTAAAAATTATATAAATGACGGCCAAATTCTCGTAAACGGCCAACCCAGCAAAGCCAGCCATAAACTGCGAACGGGAGAAGAAATTACGCTAACGGTACCTTCTGCCCGGAACCCGCGAATTCTGCCCCAAAATTTGCCTTTGGAAATTATATACCAGGACCATGATATCGCACTGATCAACAAGCCGCAGGGATTGGTGGTGCATCCGGCTCACGGACACTGGGAAAACACTTTGGTAAATTCTCTGCTGTATCATTTGGATGACCTTTCGGGCATAAACGGCATTCTCCGTCCGGGTATAGTGCATCGTCTGGATAAAGACACTTCCGGCATAATGGCCATAGCCAAAAATGACAGAGCGCACCGCTCACTGGCGAGCCAGATTAAAGCTCATACCATTAACCGGGAATACACCGCTTTAGTGCGTGGAACCATTGCCGAAAACCAAGGATTGATTGACGCTCCTGTCGGACGCAGTAAAACCGACCGGAAAAAAATGGCGGTTGTGCGGGACGGCAAGCCAGCCCAAAGCCAATACCGGGTTGTGGCGCGTTTTAAGGATTTTACACTGGTGAAAGTTAAATTGCTGACCGGCAGAACCCATCAGATACGCGTTCATTTTTCCTATATCAAACACAGCGTAGCCGGTGATCCGGTTTACGGTTCCGGCCAGAACCCTTTCAACCGCACGGCTCAAATCCTGCACGCTCATCTGCTGGGGTTCAATCATCCCGGCAATCAGGAATACATGGAATTTACTTCCCCCCTGCCGGAATATTTTCAAAATATTATTAAAACGCTCCAGGAAACGTCGGCATCGGATTCCATGAATTTCCGCGGCACTTAACGCCACAGTTTACAGCGCGGTAAACAAGGGCTCAACCTTGCGGCCGGAGGGCACAGGAGACTTGCGAACTATTCGAGAAATATCCGCTAAACTTGAGCGGGGGCGGCCAAAACAGCAAAATCACGGCCAGCCATCTGCTGGTAACCTTCGCGCACACATACTCCATCAACAACAGCGTCCCCCATCGCCGGCCTTGACGCGGCCTCCGGCGCGTGGGTGACCGGCGGCGCCACCATCGGCACCGGCGACAGTAACGACAAAACCTGGCGCGCCAACATCTTCCCCACAGCGAACGGCGACGCTGGCACTAAACGGCTGGACGGCGGCACGGTAAAAAACCTCCAGAGTCCGCGTTCACTCCTTAACCCGCTCCCAATTTTTATGTAACACCGACCTGGCTTCGGCCATCATATTTTCGATCAGCTCCTGGCAACTGGGGATGTCTTTTATCAGACCCGCCGACTGGCCTATCATGAGCGCCGCTTCATCTGTTTTACCCGTCCGCCACGCTTCTTTGGCTTTAACTCCCGGGAGCATCGCGATAATTTCCCGCGCCCCGGCTCCGGCGGCTTCTTTTTTCAGGATTTCCTCTATCAGTCTGTTCTTTAAAGCCCGCCCTTGCAAACCAGTGGAATTTCCAAAAAGAACTGTATCCTGTTCTTTGGCCGCCAGTAATAAATTCCATATATCAGGGTGTACGGCACATTCTTTAGTGGCGATAAAACGGGTAGCCATGAAAGCCGCTTCGCAGCCTAAAACCAAAGCTGCCGCCAAACCGCGGCCGTCGGCTATACCTCCGCAGGCTAAAACCGGCACGTTCACGCTTTCCGCTATCCGCGGCCATAATACCATGGAAGTAACATCGTCATTCAAAGGGTGTCCCCCTTCTTCAACTCCAGCCGCAATAACAGCGTCGTAACCCGCTTTTTCTATATTGAGCGCGTGTCTCACCGAGCCCACTTTGTGCATAGTAAAGACTCCGGCTTTTTTCATCATACCCAGATATTCGCGGGCAGGCCGCCCCGACACTTCAAGCGCCGGTACTTTTTCCTGCGCGCAGACTTTGAAAAAATCCGCTAATATCTCATCTGTTATGCGCATAGAAGGCATGAGCGTAATGTTGACGCTGAAAGGACAGACGGTTAACGCGCGTGTTTTATGGATAGCTTCCCTTAATTCCTCGCCGGAATTGTAATTACAGGCCGTAATGTTACCTAAACCTCCGGCGTTAGAGACTGCCGCGCACAGAGTCGGCGTCGCCAGCCATAACATAGCTCCGCAAACAATAGGGTATTT
>JAISWS010000003.1 GCA_031270725.1 Syntrophomonadaceae bacterium
TTTATTTTTATCTATACGGCTTTCATCAAAACCTAAACAATTCACCCATTCCTTACTATCTTCATATACTTCCCTACTAACGCCAAAAACCGGAGAAGCATTACTTTTATAATATACCCCTCCGGCTACTATCAACACTATTATTACTCCAACTAATACCTTCCATTTTCCCACATTTCCACTTCCTTTCTTTTGTGAAATATTTCATTAAAACAGCATAACCCCTATAAATCCAAATATAAACCCTATTAACGCCCCTATTCCACACGATTTAGCTTTTAACGGTTTTTCACTTTTCCACACCAGCCATAATATCAGCCCTATTATTGGTATCAAGCATACGTTGCGTATGCTTGCCGAGAAAAACTTAAAATCGCAAAACCAGCTGACGAACCATCGTTCTCATTCATTTTAACACCACCTTACCTTACCGATACTACAGGTTTAGTATAATATCGAATATAACCATCTTCTAAAATCATCGCTGAATATTTCCAATTTCCACCTGACGGCCAATCTAATATATTATCCAGTGCAGTCCCAATAATATTCTCACCACTGGAATCATATATTGTAAATTTAACCTGCGCATATGAATAGTTTCGACTACTATCATTTCTAAGTACACCTACAATTGACCTAGTATAATTACTATTTACAACGTGAGCCTCTTCAACTATATAAAACTTTCCGTCAATTGTCCGTGCTTCTCGTTCAGCCTTTTCCTCGCTCGCAATCCTATCTCGTTCAGCCTTTTCCTCACTCGCAATCCTGCTCCGTTCATTTGTTATCCAATCATAATCATTCCGTGCTTGAACTAACGCGTCATAATTAGTAATCTTATCTTTAACTTCCTGATTTAACCTTTCGTACGCATACTCCGCATCTATTATTTCTGCGAGCGAATTGAACGAATCTGCTTCAATATCCTCGCCTTTTGGCAAATCGTCAATTAACTTAATAAAATTTTCAGCTAATTCAGTAATAGTTTCAACTCGAAGACTTTCATATTGTTCTCTGGCATTAATTAACACCTCATAATTTGATACTTTGTTTTGTAATTTTGGTTCTAACTCGGCATACGCCTTTTCAACCGTCTTAATTTTATTTTCACTATCCCAATATCCATTAATATCAAACGTAACCGTTCCAATGTTATTTATCATACCTTCTGCACGATTAACTAAACAACCAGGCAGCGCTACTATCCCAATAATAAAAATTGCTGACATTATTATGTTCACTTTTAATAATCTCAACAACAATTTGGTTTTGTTTTTAGTTTTAGGCGGATTCCCTTCTTCTTTTACAACCTGTTCTCCTTCTATACCTTCTACGTTTTCTATTTCTTCCCCATTCTCAACTTCAACCTCTAACACAACATTTTTATCATTTTTATCTTTATCTTCCACTAATTTAAAAGTTAAACTATCTTTATCCCACTCCCAAGACATAAAACCACCTCTACTCACACGTTATTTATAAGTAAACTCCCACACTGCGCCATTAAACCTAAATTTATTATTGTCATTATCACTACAATTATTGTCAAAATCCTGTTTCTCCCTGCTACCGCACTTTCCTCATCTTTTCCCATATCCTCACCCTATCTTTATAAATTTTACATACCGTACCGATACTACGGGTTCGGTATAATATCGAATATGACCATCTTCACTTTACTGTATCTATATTTATGTTATCGTATCTTTTGGAAATCACTTTATATCTGTTTAATCTAAATAGCTATACCTAACCGCCTCTGACGTTTAAAATAACGCATTTGACAATATTGCCGATAATTCGTAATATAACTACTAAATTGAAGAACGATTGCCGCCACAATGAAAAAGATGAATTGAGGTTTTGAATATCGCCTCAAAAACAGACAGGAGTGAAAACATGATCATATCGGAAGGAAAAACCAAACGTATATTAACCGGGCCTCAAGAGCATACCGTTTTGCTGGAAACCTATGATGTACTTACGGGAGGCGACGCCGCTAAAAAAGCCCGTATTGAAGGCATTGGCACAGATAAAACCTCGCAGGCCGCCAATGTATTTTCTCTGCTTAAAGCCCACGGCATCCCTACAGCTTTTATAAAACAATATTCGTCCAATCAGCTTTTATGCTGGGAATGCGACATGATCCCTTTAGAAATTGTTATCCGCCGTTATGCCTGGGGTTCTTATCTTTTCAGAAATCCGGAATATAAAAGGGCAAATGAGCCGCCTTACCGGTTTTCCGAACCGCTCTGCGAATTCTTTCATAAATGGTCGGTAGCTACGCCCCCTCTTTCCGAAAAAGCTTATCAGCTGCCGGAAGAAGAAGCCCGCGATAAATTTCTCCAGGGCGGAGTCTGGGCGCAGGGAATTTATACTGACCCTTATATATTTATCGAAAAAAACCGCTGGAAACTGTTTCCGCAGAAAGAAAACCTCGCTCAAGCCTCATATTTGATGTCTGTACCCGCTCTATTCGATAAAGATGAAATTAACATGATTATTAAAGATATTGCCCTGCCCGCGTTTAAAGTTTTGGAACAGGCCTGGAAAAAAGTTACGACTGTATATGGCGCGGTGGAACTTATTGATCTGAAAATAGAGCTGGGAAAAAACAAAAGCGATGATACTTTGGTCATAGCGGATGTAATAGATAATGACAGCTGGAGGATCTGGCCGGGCGGCGACCCCGGCAAACAATTAGACAAGCAATGCTTCAGAGACGATGACCCTTTGGCAACCGTAATGGAAAACTATAATTTAGTTACTGAGCTTACCCAGCAGTTTGTCAATAATTAAACGCGTACGCGATTCCGCATAGTTTTTAAAAAATTAAAATTTTATAAACTGTGCGGAAACCCTGACATGGCCTGATTACCGTCTGATTCGTTGAAAAAAACAGCTGAAAACAGGCTCAGATACAAAAAATTCCCATAAAAAAACCTCCCCGTTTTACACTATAGCCCAGGCATTAATTACCCTGCAGCGGGTTTCAACTGAAATTTCAAATTCAGCGATGATGGCGATTTGCACCCCAACGCGCACCTTGCGCAATCCACCGGGCCGCAAATGTGCGCCGAGCCGTTATACGCAGCAATCGTAAATCCACTCTCGCCCACATGGAAGGTTGATTTCCCGTTGCTTCCCTCAAGGATCACCGTATTCCCGGTATAATCAAAGATGATTGTAAGTCCCTCTGCTATTGTCGTTTCGTCGTCAAGCGGATTCACAACCTCGCAGGGTGAAAAAGCAAGCACACGCCCTTCTGATGTCTGTACCATGACACGGTTGTGTACCGTGGTTAATGCGGTAACTTCACCGCTTTTATCAAATATAAGCGAATTACTGTCGGCGTTGATACCCACCGCGTTCGGGTCAAATACGGTAACCGCACCGATTGGCGTTTGAATTTGCGTGGGCTCTGACGGTTCAAGCGATTCAAGTTCACCCAATTCGTACAGGGAAAAGCCGTTGCGGGTCGGGATTTCAACGTATTTCGTCCGCACGTTTATCATTTCGCCCGGAAACAATGTGATACTGCGAATATTTCCGCTTTTGTAAAACCCGACGCCGCTTATAATCGCGGTAAATTTCGTAAAGGGCAAATCAAACGAAAACGGAATAGCAAGCGATTTTTCTTCCTCTTCGCTCCACAAGCCGCCTATTTTTCCATCCAGCGGAAAGAATCGCCGAAGCTCGCCCGTTTCAAAAAAAGTTACGAGTTCGGCGGGAAATTCGCCGATGGGCGTTTGTATTTCCTGCTGTTCCTCTAAAGCGACCGCCTTAACCATACCGTTTTTATAAAACTCAACCGAATATTTAGCCTTGCGGCGGTGTGTTTCGGTATGCGCGGGTACGAGTTCGCCCGCATGGGTGACAAGTATATTTTTTTCGGACAGGCGTATTCCTTCCAGTTCGCCGCTTGGATAGCAAGTATAGCTTTCCACGCCCGCGAACACGCCGTTCGGCAGCTGAATCATCTTTCCATCCAAAAGATTAAATTTTTGCATCGCTAACACCTCCGCGTGATAATCGCTTTAACCGCGCCGTCATTGCAATTTTGTGCCTGTATGTCATACTTACCGCTGTTTTCAATCCACGGCGGTACATGCTTGCAGGTCAGCCGTAACTCCAAAAACGGCGTACCCTCTAAAAAATCCGCCATTGCTTTTTTTGACGACACTTCAGGACATTCACTCTGCAACGCTATCAGATCCAGAGCGTAAACACCCGGTACACTTGTTTCCACAGGGTGAGTTTCGGCGATAATTTTCTCTTTTATGTTCCGCTCTGAATCGGCGTCCTGTATATCCTTGATGATTCCGTCAAAAACTGTGCCGTTCATGCCGCTTATTTCAAAAATTTGCAGTCCCGCCCGGTCAAAAACGGAATAAGGTATACCTACCAAAGTGCCGCCTGACAATATGCCGCAACCTTCAAGCAGCGGCAACAGTTCCGTTGTCAGCCTGCGCGTCTGCGCCGGGGTGGACGGTATGATTTTGTCAAATTCCACCTCGCCTGCGCATGCCCAATAATCCGATACTTTATCAAATATCAAAAATCGGCTTGCCTCAAAGAAATCGCAAAGTTCGTAACTTTCATTCGTAAACACCGCTATTTTACACATGACATCACCGCCTTAAAAGTAATAAATTTTCCCGCATTAACGCCAATTTCTGCGGCAGAGCGCGAAGCGCCGCCCTGTCCTTTTTCGGCATTTCCCACCGAATAGGCGGCAGAACGGTATCTTTTTTCCGCACATATAAAATGTTCGTGAATGTGCTTTCTATTTCATGCACGATTTCAAACTCAAACGCGGCGGCGACTTCGCTTTTGTCCACAACGCAAGCGGACATAATGTAATTTGCCCTAATCCCTATAAATTCAGCCGTTTCGCCATTTGCGTCAAGCGCAACGCCCCATTCTGGCACTATTATTTTATCAGCGTTTACCGTACAGGGAACAATGTTTTTACAGCCCGTAAGTCTTGCCGCCTCTACGGTTTCGGGGTTCTTGAACAGCCCCCACTTCTCGCCGGACACTTCTGCTTGCCCGCCGTTTAGTATAACTATATTATCACACAACCGATACACCTCATCGCGGTTATGCGATACATATAAAACCGGCTTGCCAAATCGGGCAAATACCGCCGCCAGCTCATTTTCCAGTTCCCAGCGCAAATGGCTGTCGAGCGCGGAGAACGGCTCGTCAAGCATAAGAATATCCGGCATCCCCGCCAATATCCTCGCAAGCGCGACGCGTTGTTTCTCACCGCCTGATAATTGGTGCGGGTATTTACTCAGGTGTACCGTTATATGAAAGCTTTCTGCCAAATCCTCGGCGATACCTTTTCGCTTTTCTTTTTTAGCTCCATTCGCGCCGCACATAATGTTTTGCAGAACCGTCATATTCGGAAAGAGGGCGTAGTCCTGAAACAAAAATCCCACCTTCCGTTTTTGCGGCGGCAGATTGACACTTTTTTCGGAATCAAACAAAGTTGCGCCGCCTAATACAATCCGCCCCGCGTCTGGTTTTGACACACCAGCAATACAACGAAGCACCGTACTTTTCCCGCTGCCTGACGCGCCCATCAGCGCGGTTACGCCGTCAATTGCCTGTATATCAACGTCAAGGACGAAATAGCCCAGTTTTTTTGTTATTTTACATTCAAGCACACGCTTCACTCCCTGGCTTTAGGCTTGTTGAACACGTTTATAAGTATCATAAACACAAAGGATACTACAAGGTTCACGGTAACCCAATATTCCGCCGCCTGTTCCTGATTTATTTGCCAAAAGTACGCCACTGATGTGGACACTGTGGCGGTTTTGCCCGCTATGTAGCCCGACACCATACTGGTTGCGCCGTATTCACCCAAGCCCCGCGCAAACGCGAGAACAGTCCCTGCAAGTATGCCTTGCCTACAATTAGGGAGCAGGATTCTCCCAAATATGTACGTTTCCGACAACCCCAGCGTCCGCCCCGCATCAAGGAGATTTTGGTCGAATGCCTCAAATGACCCGCGTACGGTGCGATAGATAAAAGGGAACGCGATAATCGTCACGGCGATAACCGACGCGTACCAGCGCATAGTAATCGTAAGAGAAAACCATTCCCAAAATTTAGACCCGAGTGCGCTTTTCGGCGACAGCCAAATCAAAATGAAATAACCCACTACCGTAGGCGGCAGTACAAGCGGTATGGTGAGAACAGTATCACAAATCCCCTTTAACACGCTCGGCAGCCTCAAAACGAGGTAAGCCGTGAGGATTCCGATAATCAGTGCGGCCAACGTAGCAATCGCGCTGATTCGCAAAGAATTATACAACGGAAATAAATCCAAGCGTCTCACCTCCTTTGACTGGCAATTATTTCACCATTGTAAAGCCTATTTTCTCAAATACGGCAACAGCTTCCGACGCACTTAAATAATCTAAAAACGCCTTTGCTGCTTCCGTATCCTTTGCGCCTTTCAGTACGGCGGCGGGATAGATGACAGGTGCGTGACTTCCCTCCGGCGCGTCGGCGGCAATTTTGATGTCACCCGTCGCCGTGGCGACGTCAGTGGAATACACCACGCCCGCGTCAACGCTTCCGTTTTCTACTTGCGAGAGGATTTCTTTCACGTTGCCGCCGAATGAGATTTTTGTTTGAATCGCGTCCCACTCGCCCAGCGATTTAAAAATTTCTTCCGCGTACTGCCCGCAGGGAACGTCGGCGTTTCCAAGAGCAATCAGCGAAACTTTATCGGTCGCCACGTCTTCATATGACGTAATACCATTCTCTGAATCACCGGGGACAATCAGTACAACCCTGTTAAGCAACAAATCCTTTTGTGTAGCTTCGTCAACGTACCCGCCGTCCGCAAGCGCGGTCATCTGTCTTGTCGCGGCCGACAGGAACAAATCCGCTTCCGCGCCGTTTTCAATCTGTGTTTGCAATTTGCCGCTTGAATCAAAATTAAAGACAAGTGAAACGTCAGGATTTTTCACTTTATACAGCGCCGCAATTTCGTTCAGCGCCTCGGTTAAAGAGGCGGCGGCGAACACGTTCAGCGCGACAGGTTCCGCAGTCGTTGTGGACGGCGGCGTTGTAGTTGTTCCGCTGCTGCACCCCACTGACAGTGTGGCGCACATCATTATGATAAGCACAACCGAAAGCAGTTTTTTCATAACCATTCCCTCCAATGTTTTCATAACCATTCCTCCTAATTTAAATTATATTACTTAGCTCTTATGCCCCCCTGTAATATCGTGTTGAAGGCGAAACGCCCCCTATTTGGTAATTACCCAGTCAAATATCGCTGACGGTGCGGCGATGAGCAGAGCCAAATCATATTCCCCGCCGTTCTCCGCTTCCGTCCGCCGTTGCGTCGGCGTACAAGCAGTAAGGCACGATAAATCAGACCTGTCGGCATCAATTCCGTCAAGGCAGGACAGCGTCCTGTCTGTTATTCCTGTCATCCCGCGCCCTCCGTTTCTCATGGGACAATGCTTGCATCGTCCCTAAATCAAATCCGGTATTCTTTCACAGGCGTCCCGCCCTCCAAATGCCTCTCGCATATTTCCTCCACCGCGTCCTCGTCTAAGTTACCGTACCATACTCCTTCGGGATAGATGACGGCAATCGGCCCCTTGTCGCAAATACTAAAACAGCCGGTGTTTGTCACCAAGCAGTCAGAGGAAAGATCTCTGTCCTCAATTTCCTCCATAAATTTTTGCACCAATTTTACGCTTTCCTTTTGAAAGCAAAACCCTTTCTGCACACCGTTAATGCGGCAGCTTGTGCAAATGAAAATATGATACTTAGGAGATAACATACTTTTTGCCTCTTTCCTTTGTAGCCATTAAAACGGCGTTTTCAACACACTCATAAGTTGTTATAACATCGATTCCATTTTCTTTTAAACGTTTTTCAGGCATCATTCCCGTTCTCAAAGCCAACACCGCCGCGCAGTCGGCAACCGCCCTGATGACCGATTCCCATCTGTCCTCTTTATCCTCGCAGGCCGCGCTGTTACAGTATTTGCTGACCTTGCGCGTTTCGACGAAGCTTACTTGTTCACCATCGCTGTCATAGATGTAAAACTCCTGCGCTTGCCCGAAATGCGTATCCACAATCGCTCCGCTTTTGGTTGCGACGGCAAAACGGCTGTAATCGGTTTTTACGGCGGCGGGCGGCACGATTTCCCGCAGTCCAAGTGAAATATCGTTGTCAAGCGTTCCTGCCGCATCGCTTCTGCATTGGCGGCAATGTGTCATTTGTTTGATGTTCGCGCCGCATTTTCCCCGCAAAGCGACGATTTCCTTATTCGTCATACGGTCTAAATACTCAAATGCCGAACCCTTCACGGGAATATGCGGCATTATGTTGGTCATAAACGCGCCCAAATTTGCCGCCGTCTGTGTCACCTCAAAAATGTGTTCGTCGTTCACTCCTTTTAACGTCACGCAATTCACTTTAACTACAATTCCCGCGTCCGCCAGCATTTTGATTCCTGCAAGCTGACTGGCAAGCAGGATGGAAGCGCCTTCAAGCCCTGTGTAAGTCTTGCCCATATATTGAATATGCTTATATATTTTCGCCCCTATTGACGGGTCAACGGCGTTGACCGTCACCGTAACGTGGCTTACGCCTAATTCTTTCAGGTCACAGACATATTGCGGCAGCATCAGTCCGTTCGTTGCAATGCAAAATGTTACGTCCGGGTCGTAATCCCGAATCAGCCGCAAAGTTTCGAAAGTCTGCTCGAAGTTCGCAAGCGCGTCTCCGGGCCCGGCGATACCGGCAACTGTTAAATTCGGCAAGGTTTCTTTTAGTTTTATGTACCGCTCAAAAGCTTCATGCGGAGTGAGTATCCTAGACGACACTCCGGGGCGGCTCTCGTTCATACAATCGAAATTGCGCAGGCAATAATTACACTGTATATTACACTTCGGCGCAACAGGCAGATGAACACGGGCGTTATGGCAGGCGTGTTCACCAAAACAGGGGTGTGCCGCGGTTTTGTCAGCGGGTTTTGTCGGGTGGACGCAATATTTTCCGTATAGCTCGCCCCGAAAACTTGTTTCGGTCGTTGATAGCATCGCGTTCGCGGTTTGATCTAACAAATTCAGCGAACCTTCAAATCCCAAAATACGTACTCGCTGACCTCCCACATAATCGTGAATAGGAAAAGCGCAGCGGATAAGCGGAACAGCCAGTTTATGGCTAATGCGCCGCGCGTCGGACGAGCCAATCAGCAAATTCGCGCCCATGCTCACACACAACTGCTCAATTTCCGCGAAATCGCTGTCGTCCACGATAGGAATTTCTCCCGCAAAGCAGAAATCACGGCACGCTTCCGTTTCAAACGCAAGCGCTTCTTTTAAGCTTTCTGAAACCGACGCGGTTGCGATTACCACAGGTAAAACCCCGTTCTCACAGCACAGCCTGGTGACCGACGCCACGAAGTCCGGGTCACCGAAAACAGCCGCCCGCGCTTCGGCACAATATTTGTGGGAATCCACTATAGCGTCAAGATACCGTCCACGCTCCTTTATGATGTTTTCGGTAACAATGCCGCCGATGTTTTCGAGTGCCTCTATCAGGCTGTCCACTCCGCGAACACCCACAGGCAATGGCAGTTTTACGAAAGGTACGCTGTACGCCCGGTGTAAATACTCGGCGGGTGAATTGTCCGCGTTTGTGTATTCTGAAAGCTCAATCGTCAGCATTGCCCCCGCCATTTTTGCTACATCGGCAAGCGGCGTTCCGCCTGTTTTTAAGCGGTTATAGTGTTTTTCCGTCACGCCGTCTAAATTGTCGGAAATATCGGGCAGCAATATGCAATCTATACCCATTTCCGACAAAAAACCTTTTAGCCATCGTATATCGGCGGGGCTGATTTGCGGCGTGATAATACTGACCTTGCCGTTTTGCGTTACATCAGGTTCAACTTGTTCCACAACCGCCCTAAGCGCGGCGAACCAGCCTTCGTTTTGTGTTCCTCCATAACCGGGCGAAGCGACATTGATTATTTTCACGTCATTGTCGGGATTCTGCTCATAAAACTTTTTCACTATCGCCGAAATATCCTCTCCTATGGTTTCAGCAAGACAGGTGGTGCAAACGCCTATGACTTCGGGATTGTAAAGGTCGATTAAATTTTCCAGCCCTTTAATCAGATTCGCCTCGCCGCCGAATATCGTGCCATGCTCTGTAAGCGAGGACGACGCAATATCAACCGGCTCATTATAATGTGTAGCCATATGGCGGCGTATATATGTGGCACACCCCTGTGAACCGTGCAGAATCGTCATACAACTTTTGATGCCGGATAGCGCGCTCACCGCGCCCATAGGCATACACATCTTACAGGGGTTTACGTTTAAGTTGACTAAATTTTTCATACCGCGCCCCCTTTTACGTATTTCCAAACGGGGCTGTTGATGGACTTGTGAATTTCCGTTACGAAATTCTCTATCCCATCAAAGCCCGCCAACGGGCGCTTGCGCTCGTGATTGTGGTCGCAGAACGCTACGCCCAACTTATAGGCAAGAGGACGTTCTTTTACGCCGCCCACCAGAATATCTGCCTGCTTTTCAAGTATAAACCGCTCCAACTCGGCGGGATTCGCGTCGTCCAAAACAACCGTGTCCTCGCCCACAAGCGAATTGATAATCTCGTATTCGTCCCTTTTCCCTGTCTGTGTCCCGACGATCACCGTTTTCATACCAAGCTCGTTAAACTGCCGTATCAGTGAAATAGCCTTGAAGCCGCCTCCGACGAATACCGCTGCTTTTTTGCCTTCTAAGCGCGGTTTGTATTTCTCAATTATTGGTAATAACTCAGCCGTCCGTGCCGCCGCAAACTGACGCGCCTTTGCTGAAAGTTCCGGCTTATCCAAAGCGTCCGCAACGCGGAGTAGAGACGCGGCAGTGTCCTCAATGCCGAAAAAACTGACTTTGATATACGGGATATCCATTTCTTCGCTCATCCGCTCCGCCAAATACGACGATGAACCGGCGCACTGCACGATATTAAGCGTCGCGGACGGGGCGTTTATCAATTTTTCATGGGATGAATCACCCGTGATGGTGGAGATAACGGGTATGGCGATTTTCTCTAGATACCCCTTGATAATCCACATTTCCCCCGCGAGATTGTAATCGCCTAATATGTTCACGCCAAAGCGTTTGGGCTGATTTTTATGCGGTTCAATCAATGTCATAATCGCATCGCAAGCTAGTTTATACCCTTGCGATTTCGTTCCCGAAAAGCCGGAAGCTTTTACGGGAATCACGCGGATGCCGTATTTTTTTTCAGACTGACGGCACACCGCCTCCACATCGTCACCGATGACGCCCACAATGCAGGTGGCGTACACAAAAATCAGCTTTGGCGCGGGGTCTTCCTTTTCCATCAGCTCATCAATGGCGGCGGTGAGTTTTTTAGCGCCGCCGAACACAATGTCCGTTTCCCGCAAGTCAGTGGAAAAGCTGTTGCGATAGGTATCCGCGCCGGAGGTGAGCGAGCCGCGAATGTCCCAGGTATAGCTTGCGCAACCGATAGGTCCGTGTACGATGTGGTACGCGTCGGTAACAGGGTTTAAGACAACCCGTGCCCCGCAGTACACACACGCCCGCTGGCTTACCGCCCCTGCCACGCTCTCGCGTTCACAGCACAGTCCGCTTCCGCGATGGTGCGATATTGATGTTTTACGTTCCTCTAATATACTTGTATTCACGGCTCCACATCTCCTTAGCGTTTGATATTACGCGCTTCATTACAGCACAATCTCAAAATCCTCGTCCGACACATCGCGGTCAAAACGGTCAAGTAAAACGTTTGTAATCTGTTCCACCAACCGAATCGCACCCGCATAGCCTACAATCGGTTGAAGCGGCCCGCCGTAGCGGTCCAGCACCGGAAAGCCCGCGCGAAGAAAGGGAATATCCTCTGACCGCGCAATCTGCTTGCCGTAGGTTGAGCCAATCAGCAAATCCACAGGCTCGTTCTTAATCCACTGGTGAAGTTCAAATAAATCCGCGTTCGCTTTCGCTGTACAGCCGGTTACGCCGTATTTTGCGAATAGCGCTTCTATCCTGCGGGTAAATTCCCCTTTCGGCGTTCCTGTAATAACGTATTTCGGGGTCATTCCCATTTCAAGCGCAAAAGAAGTCAGGCCTATTACCACATCGGGATCGCCGAAAATCGCAACATTCTTTTGGTAGGTGTATTGGTGCGAATCAAGCAGCAAATCCACCAGCCGCCCGCGTTCCGCTTCCAATTCGGCAGGCACTTCGGTTTTGGACTGTCTGCGAAGCGCAAGCACATACTGGTCTGTGTACGTTACGCCCACAGGCATCGGAAGGAGAGTGTATGGTGTTTTCCACTTCTTTTTGAGCAGTTCGGCGGGTTCAGCTCCGATAATTTCGCCGAGAGCAATCACTCCCTCGCTGTCACCCAAGCCCTGAATTTCCTCTGCCGTTGTGCCGCCCTCCGGGTACATATCATATTTACCCGTCATCGGGGCGTCCAACACGCCGCTTTGGTCAGGGAAAAATGTCGTGGGGACGTTCATTAAGCCCGCAATCCGTTTAAGCTCCCGAATGTCACCCGGGTTTACCCACCCGGGAAACACTGCCGTCTTACCATTGTTCGTCCCCGTTTTTTTCGTCAGATAATTCATAAAACCCATCATCATATTGAAAAAGCCGTTGATATGCGAACCGACGTAGCTGGGCGTATTGGCATGAACCACGATTTTTCCTTCGGGAATGTCCATATCCATTATGTACGAACCGAGGTCATCACCTATTGTTTCCGAAAGGCAGGTGGTATGCACCGCGATAATGTCCGGATCGTACATATCGAATATATTCTTTGCCGCCGTACTGATGTTGCTCCGTCCGCCGAACACGCTTGCGCCTTCGGTAAAGGACGATGACGACGCAATAGCGGGTTCTTTAAAATGGCGGGATAAAACTGTCCTGTGATAGGAGCAGCAACCTTGTGAACCGTGGGAGTGCGGCATACAGCCCTTTACGCCCAACGCCGCATACATTGCGCCTACAGGCTGACAGGTTTTACAGGGGTTTACACGCAACGCGGAACGCTCTTTTACTGTTTTTGGAGTTAAATCCAGCATTATTCCCCGCCTCCTAAACTGCCGACTAACATAGGCTCATGTTTCCACGGGGGCGTTACCAAGCCCCAAACGTTTGTATAAAGAGCCATCGTTACGTCGCGCCCGAAGTTCACCGCCCCGTTAAAACCGGCGTAGGGGCCGGAATAGTCATACGAATGAATCTGCCGTGATGATACGCCCGCCTTCTGAATGGAGTATTTGTCCTTGATACCCGAAAGGAATATATCCGGCTTCACCAGCCGAATCAGCTCATCGGTTTCAAAGTGGTTGTAATCGTCTACCACCACGTCGCCCGCGCCCATTTCGGGAATCATACCATCGTAGCTGTTAAGCCCGATGCCCTGCTCGCCCGCCTTTAACGCGGCGATTTGCTCTTCTGTGTACACTTCGCGGTAAAACCTTTCATCCGGAGCGACGGTAATACTTTCAATATTCTTGTTGTCCGCGTCCTCTTTGATTTGCGGGATAATAACGCGCCCCTCGTAATCGTCGCGGTGGGCGAACTCATAGCCTGCTATCACTGTTTTCATTCCCAAATCCTCTAAAAGAACCTGATAATGATGAGAACGCGACCCGCCCGAAAAGATACCAGCCGTTTTGCCAGTTAATTTAGATTTATAATATTCCATATCATCATAAACCGCCGCCGTTTCATCAGCGATGACTTCCTCCACACGCATCGTCAATTCGGAGTTATTGAAGTACTTGGCGATTTCCCGCAATGATTTACACGTCGCGCCTACGCCGATAAAGTTAACTTTCAACCAGTCAATGCCGTACTTGGTTTTCATCATTTCGGCGATATAGTTGATTGAACGGTGGCACATCAAAAGGTTCAAATGTGCCAAATGCGCTGATTTCAGCGATTCGCAGGAAGCGTCGCCTGTGAACAGGTTCAGTACTTCAATGCCGCAGCGTTTGAGAATACGTTCTTCCTCCCAACCGTCGCCGCCAATGTTGTACTCACCGAGGATATTCACGGAAAACTTGGTTTTCGGCTGTGTATCGCCCGTGCCGATTATAAAGCGCATTACGCCGTTGTTTGCGATATGGTGGCCGCCCGACTGAGAAACGCCCTTGTATCCCTCGCATGAAAAACCAATTGCTTTAATGCCATACTTTTCCTCGGCGCGCCGCGCTACCGCCTGCACATCGTCGCCTATAAGGCCGATTGGACAAGTGGAGCATATCATAATACACTTAGGATCAAATAGCTCCATTGCCTCGTCAATGGCTTTTTCCAGTTTCTTTTCCCCGCCGAATACGATGTCGCTCTCCTGCATATCGGTGGAAAAACAGTAGGGAACGAAATTCTTGTCAGTGTGTTCATCAGGCTTTGCCTTGTTGCGGCGCGTCCCCCAACTGTAAAACCCGCAGCCGACAGGCCCGTGGGTAATCACGCAAACGTCCTTGAGCGGTCCAACCACAACGCCCTTGCACCCGGCGTAGCAGCAGCCGCGAGCGGTCATAACGCCTGGTATCGCCCGTGTATTAGCGGCGATGGATCGCGCCTCGTCCGTTTCTTCAAGCTGAATAATGTGGTCTTTGCGGTTTTTATAAACCTTCGCCGAATATTTATCTAACAGTTTTTCTCTGTCTATCATCACTTACACTCGCCTCCTAAAACGCTTCCATGGTCGGCTCTCCGCTTCTGACCGTGAAGGCTTCCAAAATAGGTAAAACAAAAATTCGTCCGTCACCTGGGTCGCCTGTCTGATTAGCGGCGATAATCGTTTCCACCGCTTTATCAACATCCTTTTCTTCAACGATTAAAGTAAAGAAACGTTTTGCAATCAGTCGTGTAGCCTCAGTTAAATTTTCACCGATTGGGCTTAAAGGCAGTTCACCCACTGCCAAAACGGTATTCAGCAAATCCGGGTCAATGCTTTTTTTACCGCGTCCTAAACATTTACGGCAGGTAAAGGCGGGAAAGCCGTTGCCCGCCAGGGCTTTTTTGGTGTCGTTGACCTTGTTCGCCCGTATAAAGCACATTACTTCTTTCATATGCCGCCCCTCCCTTACAAACCCGCTTTGCCGGTGCTGATGGTATAAGCGGATTCCACAGGCGAAACAAAGATACGTCCATCGCCAAAGTTGCCTTTGCCCGTTTTGGCGATACGTAGTATGATTTTCACCAAATCGTCCTTATCTTCGTCATTGACGAAGTACATCAGCATTTCTTTGGGGATTTCGTCATATGTGACCTCGCCCACCGTGATACCCTTTTGCTTACCGCGCCCATACACCGACATCTTTGTCACGCCAGGAAAACCTGCCGCCGCAACCTCACTCATCACCGCGCCAACCTTTTCGGGACGTATAATCGCTCTTACTAATAACATCTTGCCAGCCCTCCTTAATCTAAGATGCCGTGTTCCATCAAAATCTCTTCCAGGCGGTCGATGGACATCGGCTTCGGCACGACAAACATATCGTTGCCGTCAATCTTACGCGCAAGTGTGCGGTATTCGTCTGCCTGCGGTTCGTCGGGTGAGAAGTCGATAACCGTTTTTTTGTTAATCTCCGCTTTTTGAACCGCGTTGTCGCGGGGAACAAAGTGAATCATCTGCGTTCCGATTTCTTTAGCGACTGCTGAAACAAGCTCGGCTTCGCCGTCTACCTTGCGTGAATTGCAAATCAGACCACCTAAACGAACGCCGCCCGTATTGGCGTATTTGGAGATACCTTTTGAAATATTGTTCGCCGCGTATAACGCCATCATCTCGCCGGAACATACGATATATATCTCCCGCGCTTTGCCTTCGCGAATAGGCATTGCGAACCCGCCGCACACCACGTCGCCGAGGACATCGTAAAAAACATAATCCAAATCTTCCTCATACGCGCCCAAGCGTTCAAGCAAACCGATTGAAGTGATAATGCCGCGTCCCGCGCAGCCGACACCCGGTTCCGGTCCGCCGGACTCCACGCCTTTAATGCCTGCGTAACCTTCTTTTAATACCGTTTCAAGTTCAATGTCCTCGCCTTCCTCTCGGAGGGTATCGAGTACCGTCTTTTGCGCCAGTCCGCCCAAAACCAGGCGGGTAGAATCCGCTTTTGGATCACAGCCCACAATCATAATTTTTTTGCCCATCTCGCCAAGCCCCGCCGTCAAATTCTGCGTGGTGGTGGATTTTCCTATGCCGCCTTTTCCATAAATAGCTACTTGTCTCATAAAACACGCGCCTCCTTAATAACAATACTGATTTTTTCGGAACTAAAGGCTCTCGGCCCCGTATAAACAAACAATGGGGCGGTGCTCCGCGCGCACATTAAGTACGTTTGGAACTCCACCCCATTGTGGGTTTCGGAATAGTTGTTTCCGATTATTTTGTTGTAGTATATATCACAATATAATGTACAGAAAAATATCTCGCTTTGACGTGAAAATATTTAACAATTAGGCAAATGCCTGCGTAACTTTCCTTTAATACCATTTCAAGCTCAATGTCCCCGCCTTCCTCGCGGAGGGTGTCGGATACCGTCTTTTGCGCCACCAGTCCGCCTAAAACCAGACGGGTAAAATCCGCTTTCGGATTACAGCCCGCAATCATAATTTTTGCCCATTCCGCCAAGCCCCAGCATCAAATTCCGTACGGCGGCGGATTTTCCTATGCCGCCTTTTCCATAAATAGCTGCTTATCTCATAAAACACGCGCCTCCTTAATAACAATACTGATTTTTTTGGAACTAAAGGCTCTCGGCCCCATATAAACAAACAATGGGGCGGTGTTCCGCGCGCACATTAAATACGTTTGGAACTCCACCCCATTGTGGGTTTCGGAATAGTTGTTTCCGATTATTTTATTAACTATAGCATATATCGATATAAATGTATAGAAAAATATTTCATAAAAAATTTCCGTGCGTACGCTTTTGTGTAAATTAGCCTTGTTATATCTCATACCGGAGCTCATAAAAGCAAATTCTTAGCGAAAAAACGCGGGGTGATAGGGGATATTTTGAAGCGGCGGCCCCGACAAACAACTAAACAGGCAGTGCTTCAGAAACGACGGCCTTTCGGCAAGCGTAACGGGAAACTATAAATTCAGTTACTGAGCTTACCCCACCGTTCATCATAATTAAACACGCACACTATTCCGCTCAGTTTTAAAAAAATAAATTTTCGCAAACTGTGTGGAAACTGTACCATGTCAAGCCTTAATTTTATGTTTTTGAACTATTTTGCAGGTTCTGGAAGAATCATCCCAGGTAACTTGGGCGTTGAAAACGGCTGATACCCATTCAGCCGGCAAATAAACTTTGTTATTGTACATCAGCGCCGGAATTTTCACCGCTATCGGAGCGCCGTCAATATATACAACTTTGTCGCCAATGCCAAATTCGATTGTAACATCATCTCCTGTAATCATAATACGGTCTGATTTATTTATCCGCTGTATCTGGCCGTTCAGTTCTTCAGCTAAACCCAGTGCGGATATAAGAACCTGCCCGTCAACATACTGAGCCGGATCTTTAAAAGACATAGGCTTCCCGTTTAATAATACTATAATATCGGAATTGGCTTTTTCAGCGGCAACCTTATCGGTTTCATTTTCAGCGGGGTAAGTTTTATTGACAAAAGCCGCATCGGATGCTGATAAACGGTAAAATAGTTTTTCGTCCGTCACTGAATATAAATGGGTTATATGGCCATAAGTAGCTGTAAAATCCTGCTCCGCCGCCATATCTTCATTTGCGAACAAATCATAATACAAATTCCCTGCGGTGGCTTGATTACCATCTAATTCATTGAAAAAAGCGCCTAAAAACAAGCTCAGATATGAAAATTCTAAAAATGAGCTGTTTATAGTTTGCGGATTATGTATCGACAGGCTTAAAACAAGAATTTTCCCGACAGGCAAATCCACCTGAAAACTTACCTCGCAAACGTCGCCCCAATTCCCCTGGAACTCCGTTCCATTACCGTTCAGGCTATGAATGTTATGAATAGCGGGAATATCTGGATATTGAGCGGACCATTCCCGGTTTACATATTCGACAAATTCGTCAACCGTATAAGGCAGATAATTGCTGTTTTCAGCGGCGGCTTGCGCGGACGACGCAGTACTCAGCGCGATAAAAGCCGCTGCCAGCATTAGTGATAAAGACCTGTTCAAAAATTTTTTCATGAAAAACCTCTCCGCTTCACACGCAACTCCGTTAAAAAATTCCTCTCTTAACTTATAACATACGGAAACAGGTCGGGTCAAATTTTTGAAAACCATCCCCCTACACATCAATAAGTGTGTTTTTTTAATTTTTTATACTTATATCCGGAGGCTCTATGAAAAATTCTTCATTAATGTTTTTCAAAGCCAGATTAATATTTAGCCTGGCCGAAGGGTTTTTTTGATGATTAGCGAATAACTGCGCTTTGGCAAAAGTGTTGTTTTTATAATCTATCCAGAAATGGTATTCAATATCTTTCCAGGAAGTTTCCAGTAATTGGTTTTCGCCGGAAGGAAAACATGAAACAAATAAACATTCTACTCCATCCACTTTTGTAAACGCTTTTTTGTAAACTGCCCCTGGATCATCTAATGTGAAATTAGACAAAGGATTTAATTCCGATATTAACAAATCTTCGCAATGGTCTTTTTCAGAGGCAATTACCAGCCATCTGTCTGCGGCGGCGTCATAATTGTAAACAGTGCGGCCGATAAAATAAATATCTATGGCGGTATTTACCATCTCGCCTTTTATGTGAGCATTTTCACGGCTTTTTTCTCCTGTTACCTCGCTTATAATTTCTTCTCTGTCCTCGATTACAAACTGCGACTTCATGGTATATTTGTATAATTGAACCGTTTTCATCCGGCTGATGGCTTTTTCCAATTCCAACTGGGGGTCAAGTTTGTAACGCACATAGAAACTATTCGCCTGTCCGGCGAGCAAGAACAAAACTACAGCCGCCAAGATAATTATCAAAAACGCTGAACGTCTCTTTTTTATGGCTTTCGCCTCCTATCGCTTTTATTGAAATAATTATTTAATTAATTCTCGTTTTATCATGATTTGAATCTAGGAAATTTCTAATAACCCCCGCCGTATACCTTCGGCACACCATCAGTTATTAGAGGCTCCCCTTTATTAAAAATCGTACCTGATAATTTAGATATCCGCTGACACTCATCATAAAAACGGCCCTGTCACGTCTTACTGCGTAAACTCTGTGGCCTCGCTTACATTCCTTCGCGCCGTTTTTATGACAAAGGCGGGAGGATTTGTACAGCTTGTTTACCGCTTCATTTAATGGCTCAGGATGCTTTCTCCTTTTCAGCAGCATTTACGGGACTTATTTTCCGTACATTTTATTATTTAAATCCGCGGTATATTACTTATGAAACGAAGAAAGCGGAAAATTATTCGCGGAACAAAGAAACTGCAGGCAGAACAGAAATCCCATAAAGAAAAAAAGCGTATAGGCCTGACGCCATGTCACAGTAGGGATGCCCTGTAAAAAGCACAACATGTTATTATAACGCGCGGTTTGGCTTGGAAAAAACCGCCGCCCAGCGGCCGGATCATAACCAAATACTTATTTCAGATTGTTCAGGCGTTATATAATGAACCATATTAGTAAAATCAGCTATATCGTTTAAATTAAGACATACCTGCCCGTCTTTCAGAAAAGGGGAGAGCTTTAAATATTTTTCCGCGCCGTTAACGTAATATTTATTTTGACCGGTTTTTAAGCGGTATGCTTTTCCTCCATCAATGTTGAAGCTAAAGAATCCGTAACCGGTCAGATAATCGAACCCGATGTTCCCTAAATCTATAGCCATGAAATCCAGTAATTCCCTGACATACTGAGGAAAGGGATAGTGCCCGAAACGTTTGAAAAAATGTGAATAAATTAAAGCGGCGGCTCCTGAAATATGCGGGGAAGCAAGCGAGGTTCCTGACAATTTAGCGTAAGTGTTTCCTAAATAAGTAGAATAAGTATCTACGCCGGGAGCGGCTATATTAATATGAGAGTTGGAATTGCTGAAATTAGCGCTTTGGGTGTTGTTATCAACAGCTCCCACGGCAATACATTCTGAATAAAACGCGGGATAGGAAATCTCATCAGTAACGCTGTTTCCGTCTCCGGCGTTACCTGCGGCGCAAATAATGATAATATTGTCATTCAACGCTTTTTTTATTTCATTGTGCAAACCGGGATGAGATGTAGGGCCGCCTAGGCTGAGATTTATGACGTTCACTTTTTCTCCGTTTGCTCCGCGCCATTTACGTGCCCAGGATATACCCCTGGCAACATTGCTGAATTTGCCTTGACCATTTGAGTCCAATACTTTCACAGCCAGCAATTTTGCGTCCGGCGCCGTTCCAAGAATAGCGCCGTTTGCCGCGATAACCCCCGCCACATGTGTACCATGGCCATTTTCATCCAGATATTCTTTTTCCATAACATTATTGACAAAACTGGCGCCGTCTATGACGTTTCCAGCCAAATCAGGGTGCTTGTAGTCTATACCAGTGTCTATAACCGCTACGACTGAATGTTCGCCTTTAGTGTCCCTCCACATTTTCTGTGCGGCCATCAGTGCTACGCCTGGGGGGATACAAGGCGTTTCACGCCGGTTCCAGGCCTCATAAGTTTTAATTATTTCCGACTTGATAATTTTCATGTTTTTGCTCCTCCATAAATACTTATGACATATTTTAAGCGGTAAACGCTAAAATGGTTACCTTTTCAGATATTCGGCCAAAACGCTAAACCGCGCCGGCAGCGGGATTAATTTATTAAGCCTTTAAGATTTACTATTGGTAGGCGATATGAATTATGTTATTATGAATTGAAAGAAAATTTTGCCGTAATTTTATATAAATAATAAGATAGTGCAATTATATTAAAAAGAGGTAATAATGCAATTTTTATCTGGCGGTTTATCTGATAGCGGCAACAGGATTACCACGATCCGGCGTACGTTCAGGTAGTTGTTAAAGGATACTAATTATAGAAAATATTGTTTTATTTTAAGAACAGTTAATGCGGACAGGCAATATTTTTGCGCTTAATGGCAACTTTGTATTGGCCGCTTTTTTATGATAATAAGCGCGCTGGCCGGCGGGCCCGGCTGTAAAGGGCTTTAATTTTACGGGAATTTAAAAGCTGGATGATATAAGGAGCGATAAAAATAAAATGGGCGAAAGGGGAGCGCGGGGATGAATAATAACGCGGTTGAATCTCAAGTAATAGTTGTTACTTCCGGTAAAGGCGGTGTTGGTAAAACTACGACAGTTGCCAATGTGGCAACTGCTTTAGCCAGAAATGATTATCGGGTGGTAGTTATGGATTTAGATATAGGGTTGAAAAAACTGGATTTAATATTAGGTCTGGAAAACCGTGTTATCTATGACATTATACAAGTGGTTGAAGGTGAATGTACCTTAAAACAAGCGCTGGTAAAAGATAAAAGATTTCCTAATTTGTTTATGCTGCCGGCCGCTCAAACCAGAAACAAGGATGACTTGCGCCCGGATCAGGTGATATCTATATGTGAGCAGCTACGGGAAGATTTTGATTATGTTTTCATAGACTGTCCGGCCGGCATTGAACAGGGATTCCGTAACGCTATCGCGGCCGCTAACAGGGCGATTGTAGTTACCAACCCTGAAGTATCCGCTGTTAGGGATGCTGACAGAATAATAGGTATGCTGGAATCAGCGAATTTCAAAAATATCCAGCTGGTAGTTAACAGGCTGCGTTCGGATATGGTAAAGAGCGGCAACATGCTCAGCATAGACGACTTACTGGAGCATCTTTGCATAGAATTATTAGGAGTCGTACCGGAAGATAAAAATGTGGTTATTTCCACCAATAACGGCGAACCTATCATATTAAACGATAAATCTAGCGCGGCGCTCGCCTTTAATAATATTGCCAGGCGTTTGACCGGAGACAATGTCGCCTTTTTAGATTTAATGCAAAGTAATTCTTTCTGGGCGAAAGTGAAAAACCTGGGGCGCAATTTTTTGCCTAATAAGCAATAAGGAGGAAAAGCCGGTGTTAGAGTTTATAAAAAGGATATTTACCGATGGCACTAAATCCAGCCGTACTCACGCTAATGAAAGATTGCGGTTAGTTTTAACCCATGATCGTTTAGGTACTTCACCAGAGCTTATGGAAACATTAAAAGAAGAAATAATTGAAGTTATTGCTCGCCACATGGAGATCGAGGGTACTCCGGAAGTAACCTTGATAACTGAAGGAAAACACGCGGCTTTAGATATTAGTATCCCTATTAAAGGCAGGTAATTACTTTGTTAATAAAGATTAAGGGCATAAATAGCAGTTTGGTTTTTATCTTTTCGAACGGAACCTGCGAGGATTATATAGCGTTTCTAATAGAAAGATTTGAACAGACGCCACAGCTTTTTCAAGGTTCAAAAGTGATTTTTCAAGGTGCCGGTTTAGACAATCTGAACAATGTGGAAATATGCGAACTGCAAAAACTTTGTTTGGAGCATGGAATGATTCTGAACAATATGGCCGCCCCTGAAATGTCGCTGGAAAAAAGCTATAACCAGCCTAATTTAATATACTACCGCAATATTCGCAGCGGACAGAAGATAACAGCTGAAGGGTCTGTAATAATTTGGGGAGATGTTCATGAAAGCGCTGAAATCCTGGCGGGCGGCGATATAATTGTTCTGGGAAGTTTACACGGTATAGCCCATGCGGGCTGTTATGGAGATCTTAATAAAATCGTTTTTGCGCTTAACCTAAATCCCAGCCAAATACGAATCGGCAATAAAATATCCCGGGCGGCTGAGAAAAAAGGCAATAGATCGTATCCTGAAATTGCTTATTGGGACGGAAACAATATCTGCATATCCGTGTACGACGCCAAAGAAGCATGGCTTACTCGCTGAGAGCCGCTTAACTCTGAGGGGGATTTTTTTCATAGAGGAAATAGCGGCTTTTTTACGGCCGTTAATTCAGGAGATCTCCAATAACTGGCGGTGTGCGGATCCGGCCCGGATTTTGCCGCGATTCACATTCGAAAAACGTAGCCATAGCCCCTACGGGGCAACATACGTTCACTCAGCGCCCACAAACTAAGGAGACTGGCGTATGGCGGGGCTTTTCGGCGAAGAAGCGCGGTGAAAGGCGCGCCTAAGATGTGCGGCGGGGGTTATCAGAGGCTCGAAGGTTCCTTTAAGGTGAAGATAGAAAAGCTGATATGCTGCGTACTCTAACTGATTCGTGCAGTATATACCTGACAATTTTGTCTTGGTCGGCTGGAAGCAAATTAACAAAAGACAAACCGTATTGATAGCCGACAGCTGATTTAAACTGACGTACCACTTTGGCTTGAATATTTAAAGTTTGATGAAATGTTTGAATTTTTAAGACGAGTTTCATATACAGTACGGATCAAGTTTTAATTTTATTTCCGATGACAATTGCATGCCGTTGCCGGATAAATCAATAATTTTACCGCGGCATAATTTATTCCCTGTTTCTTCCATATAATATTCAACCGGTAATTTTATGCTTATACGCACAGATTCTCTTCTCTGCATTCTGGTGGAGGAAACAGGCATACTGAACATGCAGCCGCAATTACGCCTACCGGCGAAAACTTTAATGACCGTGGTTTTACAAACATAAATGGCGTCACTATTGGCAACTTCAATAATTACCATTTCCCCTTGAGAAAAGGCTTCGCCGCCTGTTTCAAAAACCGTAGCTGTGAAGTCGTTACTGGTGACAATATCCACATTAGCGTTAAATTCACGATATTCACTGATAATTTTAATTGGCTGGTTAATGAAAAACTTCACATTTAGCGCTCCGTTTACAAGTTGATAAAAAAACCGCAGGGGTTTTCATAAGACGTTTTTAGCATTAGTTAATAAACAGCTGAAAGTTTAGCATATTAATGATGAACGTATTTTATCTATCGACTGATTCTATAAAAAAAATTACTTTGACACCAGCCCGCAATTAAATTAGTTTTCCGAACTGGATTAGTATATACTGTTTTTTCAAGTTATAATACTAATATTTATATGTTTTATATCAAATATATATATATTGTATAATCAAGTTCGATAATCATTATATGTTATTAAATATTCTTATACAACGTATATAAAATTTTGGCGCCAAAATATTTTTGAAAGGTTTTAGTTTTTAATATGGAAGCAGGTGCATTCAACTTTGTGGTTCATTACGGTTATTGGGCTATAGCCCTATTACTGGCGGGCGGCATAATAGGGATACCGATACCGGACGAGTTGCTGCTGGTTTTTTGCGGATATTTAGTATATGCCGATGAATTACATTTTACTTCTACGCTGATTTGGTGTTTTCTGGGCAGTATAATAGGCATGACGATTAGCTATATTCTGGGAGCTAAAGTGGGGCTGCCAACGGTAAACCGTTATTTAAAGCGTTTTGGAATGAAAGACAAGTATTTGCAGAAAGTGCAAAGCTGGTTTCAAAAATTAGGACCTTTTACCATTTTCATTGGTTATTATATTCCCGGCGTTCGCCAGCTGAGCGCTTTCTATGCCGCGGCCAGCAAAGTGCCGTATTGGAAATTTTTATTGTTTGCGGCGCCCGGGGGCTTAGTGTGGGTAGCGGTGTTTTTGAAAGCCGGCGTTTGCATTGGTTACAGCTGGGATAATTTTTTAGCGGGCTATCATCAATATCATAAATTGTTATTGGCTTTAGTTGCGGTTATC
>JAISWS010000039.1 GCA_031270725.1 Syntrophomonadaceae bacterium
CTGGGTAGGGCAGAGCGGATACCCGCCAGCGTACCTGGTAGGCACCCAAGTAAAATTGACCGCTGACCTGGGCCTGTACCCGTACTGGGGCGGAGGCGCCGCGGTGAGCGTAACCTTGACCTATGACGGGAACGGGGCTGAAATAGCAGATAATACTACATTGACAAAACTCAAAAGCGAACCCATAGCCGCGGCCGAACTGAGAAGCGGAAGCGACCTTTTACTGCTTGGCTACGACTTCGCGGGCTGGAGCGAAACCCAACTCGCGGCGGGGACGGTAGGAACAGCGGTAACGGCATTCCCCAACGGCTTAACCGCTGACAAGACCGTCTACGCCATCTGGCAGGGCGACGGAATGGCGGACGTATGGGTAACCGATTATAAGGGAGACACCGCAGTCGCGGAACCTACTTTTGCGATTAACGGCCCTGCCACCTCTACCGATGAGTATGAGATTGGTCAGGATAAATATAAAGACCTGACAGTAACCGAAAGGGATCCTTTAGGCAACAACGTATATGGAAACAACTATATATTCGACGGACAAAAGACAGCGACGGCCGCGGCCGGTAACGCTACGTATACTTACTTCAACGGAGAATTGACCATCACGTATGGCGATTCGGAAGGAGTAAAAGTATATTACAGCCTGGACGCTAACAATGACGGAACCCCGGATGAGACGCTATCCATATTCGCCAAAAACTTCGCCATAAAAGGCGATCAGGTAGGAACCTTAGACACGGACGACTATAAAGACTTAGCGAATGCGCAGGCGTGGATTACCGCCACCGGGCTTTCCCTTGCAAGCGCGATCACCGTAGACGACAAACTTCTCTTGGACTCTAACGGGGCGAGCGGAACCTATGCGGTAACCTTCAGAGTGACGGATAATACGGGAGCAAGCGCGGACAAAACCGTATACGCGACCGTAACAAACGGAAAAGTAATAGACGAAAACGACGAAGCGGGGTTAGAAGGGAGCCACTTCGCGGTGAGAGGCGCTCAGGTAGCGAACAACAACTTAGACGCGGACGATTACAAAGACTTAGCGCGGATATACGCGTGGTTAAAAGTTGACGGCGGCGCGATCGGCCTGGATGAAATTGATGTAGACTTCAGCGCGGTAACGGGCGCGAACGGAACCTATCCGGTAATCTTCAGCTTAGAAGGTTACGGGGACAGGACTTTAGAAATAACGGTATTAGGCAGCGTGTATAACGGCAACAACTTTGCGGAGAATGATCTCTACGTGCTGACAGCTAATAATATGAGTGTGCGGTACGATACTGTAAACAGTTTGACCGCTCAAAATTACCTTAGCCTGGCGCAGGCGGATTCCTGGACCAAGACCTTCCCGAATATCAGCCTGAAAAACCTCATTGAGGTGGATTACAGCGCTGTAAGGGCTGTGAATGGATTAACCTGCGAGGTTATATTCAGCGTGGCTTATGAAGGACGGGTACTGAGACTGCCGGTAACGCTTACGACTTATGGAAGAGGCGGAGGGGGTATCACTCCTCCGGCAACAAGCGTTCCCGAGGTAGAAATTTTGGAGGAAGAAGAACTGCCGTTGGAATTCATAGGCGATCATATCAGATATTTGTATGGTTACGCCGACGGCACGGTGAGACCGGACGGAAGCATAACCAGAGCGGAAGCGGCGGCTATTTTCCATCGTCTGCTGGCTAACGCCGACAAAGACACTTATGTGAGTTCTTCATTCACCGATATCAGCGGAGCGGATTGGTTCTATCAGGCTGTGGCTTATCTGCAGTCGCAGGGTATAGTAGCGGGTTATCCGGACGGAAGTTTCCAGCCGAACGCTACGATTACCAGAGCGGAGTACGCGACCATGGCTTCCCAATTTGACGCGTTATCTTCCACCGGAGGAAATAATTTCAGTGACGTTGACATCAGCCACTGGGCCGTACGTTATATTAACAGCGCGGCCAGCAAAGGCTGGGTCAGCGGTTTTGAAGACGGAACCTTCAGACCGGGCGAAGATGTAACCAGAGCGCAGGTAGTAAGTATAGTAAACCGTATGCTGGGACGTAAGATAGCGTTAGAAGATATTCCGTCCAATGTTCCGGTTTATCAGGATATTACTTCCGCTCACTGGGCATATTGCGATGTTATTGAGGCTTCCGTTACCCACGGATTCACGTATAATGAAGCGGGAACGGAGATATGGCTGGACAGCAACGGGGAAATAATGAGCTTCATGGGCTCCCTGTTCGTCTGACAAACAGCTTAAAGGAACTAACGTGGACTAAAAGACCAAAAGAGCCGTCTCATATGAGACGGCTCTTTTTTTAAGGGCCAGTAAAAAATTATGATGAAAATTATACTTCGGTGAATTCCTCTTTGCCAAGGCCGCACTGCGGGCAAAGCCAATCTTCCGGCAGATCCTCGAAGGTTACGCCGGGAGCGGCGCCGCTGTCCGGATCCCCCGCGGCAGGGTCGTAAACATAGCCGCACACACATTCAAATTTTTTCATAAAATACCTCCTTAAATTAATAATTCGCTTACACTACATATATTATAATTACAATTACCTCCGCGTACCTCCGCGGAAAATAAAAAGCCGCCGGAATAACTTATAATGTCCGGGCGAATTGTTCGCCGAACGCTTCCGCTGCTTCCAGATCTTCCCCGGTGGGAACAAAATTCAGCTTGAATTGCCGCTCAAAGACGGCGCATTTTACAGAGGCCAGCCGTTCGGCGATATGCGGGAACGCTTCCCCGCTCCAGCCGAAAGAACCGAACAAAGCTACCGGCCTTTTAGGAATGTTTACAGCGTCTATATATGAAAGCAATTGCCACACAGGAGGAGCGGCTTCGCGGTTGATAGTCAAAGCGCCGATGAGAAAAGCGTCGCTGCCGTTCATTATTGACGCCAGGCCGGCCATATCGTGCTCAATGATGTTATAGGCTTCGGCGTCAGCGTCCGGATATACGTTCAGAATACCCCGGCGGACCGCTTCCGCTATCAGCTTGGTATTGCCGTAAGCCGTACAGTAAAACAAGGGTATCAATTTATGGGAACGTTGGGGGGGAGACGACTGTTCGCGATAATAGTCCATGACCGGCCGTATCTGGCTGGCCGCCGTTAAAACCGGGCCGTGGCTGGGGCAAACCATTTTAATGTCCAGGGAAGCTGTCTTTTCCAGCCCTTTTTGAACATAAGGCGCGAAAGGCCCGAAAATGCACGCGTAATAATATTGAACCGCTTCCCAATATTTATCATAATAAGTAATTTGGTGGTCGTATACGGCAGGTTCACAAAAATGGCAGCCTAAAAAATCACAGGAAAACAAGATGTTTTCTTCTTCCAGCCAAGTGAACATAGAATCAGGCCAGTGCAGCAAAGGGGCATTGATAAAACGCAGGGTTTTACCGCCCAGGTCCAAAGTATCCCCGTCGCGGACAATTTGTAAATTCAAATCGGCGCGATTGGTTATTTTTTTTATGTAAATCGCGGCGGCCGGGCTCACCACTAAAATCAGCTGGGGATAGCGCTCCGTTAACCGCGCTACGCAGCCGCTGTGATCCGGCTCCGTGTGGTTGAGGACCAGGTAGTCGGGTACGGTATCGCCCAGGGCCTCATGGAGCTCGTCCTCGAACTGAGTGGCAAACTGCAAATGAGCCGCTTCAATAACAGCCGTCTTTTCCGCGCCTTTTACAACATAAGAATTGTAGCTGGTACCGTATTCGGTGCGCATAATAACGTCGAAAACTCTCATGCCAGGGTTGAGGACGCCGGTGTAATAAACTGATTCCGTAAGTTTTTTCATGATAATTCACCTCCAAAAGTAGATGGCTGCCGCCGCGAGGACACATATCCGAACCCGCCGGGGAAAAACACAAGGGGCAAGTCCGGATTTGAATTTCAATGGCTGCCGATCAAGGATTCGAACCCTGACGAACTGATCCAGAGTCAGTCGTGCTACCGTTACACCAATCGGCATTAAAATAATATATACTTAAAACATTATAATATAGGTGAATTTCCTTGTCAAAAAATAAAAAAGCGGAAAAATTAATTATAGCCTGATATTCCGCCGGCAAAGGCCAGGGCTTTTTCCGCGCGTGCTATACACCGTTCCCGTCCCAGTAATTCCATCACTTCAAAAAGACCGGGGGTAGCTGTGCGCCCGCTGACAGCCAGGCGGGCCGGATGAATCAGCGCCGCGGCTTTTATGCCCATGGATTGGGCTTGCGCGCGAAAAACGCGTTCTAATTCTTCCGCATTGAATATACTGGTATTTTCCAGCAGGCTTTTTATAACAGCCAGGCGTTCGTGAGAGCCTTCGCCCTGAAAATATTTTGCTGCCCCTTCTGGGTCGTAGGCCGTAAAGTCGTCATAAAAATAAGCCATGGCTTCTATTATTTGCGTTAAGGTTTTGCCGCGTCCGCGAACCAGAGCCACAACTTGCCCGCAATAGCCTGGAGGATAAGCCGGAGACCAGCCGCGCCGGATAAACTCACTTTCCAGCATAGTGTACAGCGCTTCATCAGACAATTGATTTAAATATTGGCCGTTAAGCCAATCCATTTTTTCCAGGCTGTACACGGCGGGAGAAGCGGAAGCGCGTTCCAGGCTGAATTTTTCCAGCATATCGCTCACAGTCAATAAATCAAGGTTTTCCCCGCTGGACCACCCTAACAAAACCAAATAATTTAATAACGCCTGCGGAAGATAACCCTGTTCACGGAATTCCTGAACTGATGTGGCGCCGTGGCGTTTGGAAAGTTTGCCCCGGTCAGGCGATAAGATCATGGAAACATGAGCGAATTGAGGCGGTTCCCATCCCAGAGCGTTATAGAGATGGATTTGCTTAGGGGTGTTGGACAGGTGTTCTTCGGCCCTTATAACATGGCTGATTTTCATATGATGATCATCTGTAACCACGGCCAGGTTGTAAGTAGGCCAGCCGTCTGATTTAACAATTATAAAGTCGTCTGACAGCGCGTTGCTGAATTCTACGGATCCGCGAATGATATCCTGTACAGTGACAACGCCGGAATCGGGAACTTTCAGGCGCACCACCGGCCGGAGACCCTGGGCCAGCAAACACTGGCGCTCTTCTTCGGTTAAGTTTTTACAAGCCCCTGAATATCGGTAATTGATTTTTTCAGCCTGAGCCGCTTCCTTTTCGTGTTGTATTTTCTCCGGCGAACAAAAGCAATAATAAGCCTGGCCGGCGCTAAGCAAAGCATCGATTACTTTTCTGTAAACGGATAAACGCAGCGATTGCTGATAAGGGCCGTAGTTTCCACCAATATCAGGCCCTTCATCCCAGGCTAATCCCAGCCAGGAAAGGCCGTCCAGTATGCCGGCGGCAGCGTCCGCCTGGGAGCGGGAGCGGTCGGTATCCTCTAAACGCAGTATGAAGCTGCCGTTGTTGATTTTAGCGAATAAATAGTTATATAAAGCCGTCCGGGCTCCGCCGATATGTAAAGCGCCGGTGGGGCTGGGGGCGAAACGAACTCTGACCAAAAAGCATCCCTTCCTTCATTAAAAGTGTACCCCAGATGTTGATTTTTTTCAAAAAAAAGCTGTTTTGTGTACACCAAAATACTGTTTACTACATATACATAACAATAAGGCGAGGAGGCGGTTTAGTCAAATGGGAGCGAATACCTACAGGGGCGCGGGCAGAGGCGGCAAAGTGATTGTATTTTTAATGCTGGCGGTTTTTTTATCAGCGTTAATATTTATTATAAATATGGAATTAAAACATAGTATTGTGGAGCTGTCAAAATCGCAAATCCAATTAGAAGGAAGCCGGCGTATAAACCAGATAGTTGAGCAGCGAGTACTGGAAAATATTAAATATGAAGATTTGATGGTTATCCATAAAGATAACCAGGGGCAAATAGTACTGCTGCAGCCTAATACGGCGGCTATTAACGGAATAATATCCAGAACGGCTGGTATGGTGTCGGAAGCGCTGCTGGAAATCCGCGATGAGAGCATCGGTATTCCGCTGGGGCAACTGACAGGTTCCCAGCTTTTAGCGGCGGCGGGGCCGAAAATAAATGTGAAAATCATCCCCAGCGGGCAGGTAAAGGTTAACCTGGTCAACCAGTTTGAACAAGCGGGCATAAATCAGACGCGGCATTTTTTATATTTGAATTTGAATACCGAGCTGGGAGTAGCCGTACCTTATATAAAAGACAAAGTAAATGTTAATACGGTCATACCTTTGGCTGAAACCATCATAGTAGGGCAGGTGCCTGAAAGCTATATTAATTTCCACGGGTTAAGCGACGCGCTGAAAAACGGGCCTCGGGAATAAGGTGATGAAAGCCGGAATTTTCAGACGCTGGCTGGGAATAAGCCATAAGGATAAAAAACAGGCCGTTTGGTTAATGCGCCTGTTTCTCGGCTGGCCTGGCGCTTGAAGAAATTGCCGCTTTTATGATACAGTTAGGGCAAGGATTTTCAGTGTCCGCTGGGTGCGGTAAAACCACGGGAAGCAGGCGCGGGATTTCCCTTCGCGCGTTAAAATTTCCGGCGGCGGAACCGCAGCGCACAAACGTTTCAGAGGAGGGTTAGCCTTGTCGATGATAATCGTTATAGCGAGTTTGGTCTTCGCGGTAATAATCACCGCGTTCCTTAAAAATAAGACCCTGGCCCGCGTGTTCGGGAGCGTTCTTTGTTTAGTCGCCGTGTCCTTTATGTGGTTTATTGGTATGCTGCTGTTGCCGGAATTTCTCGGACGCGCGGGCCAATGGCTTACAAATGTGATTTGCGTGGCGTCGTTGGTAATTTGCTGGCTTTTGCTATGGAAACCTTTTCAGCCCCGGGCGAGAAACGCGCTTGTATTAGGGGTGGCGGTTGTGGCCGTGGTGCTGAGCGCGGGGATTGCCGGATCGGAAATTTACGGGAACAGCGTTGCCGAAGCGCCTGGAGAAGAAATAAGACTGACAGAGTATGAGCCGTTTCGTGAAGGGACGCTGGCAAAGTCGCTGGCGGAACCGTCAGCACTGAAGATTATGGAGGACCTTCCAAGGCTTGACGGCGCGACAGCGCTTTATCCGCTGTATTCTTCGTTCGTCCGCGCGACATACCCCGAAGCGGATTATGACGCCTATGGTGTGCTTCATATTGAAAATGACGATGAGGCGGTCAGTGACAAAATGGAAATGGAAATGGAGATAAAAATGGAAATGGAAATGACCTCGCCCGTCATTTGCTCAAGAACCTCAAACGCGTTTACAAATCTGCTTGACGGTTACGCTGACGTTATTTTCCTTATGGGCCTTTCGGACGAGCAGCAGCTTATGGCCAAACAGCGCGGCCTGGAATTAAAACTCACTCCCATAGGCAAGGAAGCGTTTGTGTTTTTCGTCAATAAGAGAAATTCCGTTTCCAACTTAACCGCTGCAGACATTCGCCGCATATATTCCGGAGAGATTACTAACTGGAGCGAAGCGGGCGGAAGCAACAACGACATCCGCGCGTATCAGCGTCCGAAAAATTCCGGCAGCCAGACCGCTTTGCGGCAAGTTATGGGTACTGTGCCGCTCGCGTCCGCTCCGAAAGAAGAAGTTTACGATTTTATGAGTGGCATGTACCAGGCGGTGGCGAACTATAAAAACTATAAAAATTCTTTAGGGTATTCCTTCTTATTTTATATCAACGGCATGATTGCCGAAAACGAAGTTAAGCTCCTTTCGGTTGACGGAATAGCCCCTACGAGCGAAAATATCGCTGGCGACGGGTATCCCTTCGCGGATAATTTTTACGCGGTTACGGCGGAGCGTGAGCCGCGAACAGACGAAGAAAAACGGCGCGCCGCGAACGTAAACAAGTTGATAGAATGGATTCTTTCGCCGCAAGGCCAGTTTCTGGTCAAAGCGACAGGTTATGTGCCGCTGCCTGTACAGTAAAGCCCGGAAACATAGATGTCATTTGGAAATTTTAAAAAAACGCCGGATACAGCGGTTAAAGTTTAAAAAATATGGGATGCGGAACAAGCCAAGCCGTGAATATTCATTATATAAAAAAAGGGGTGGCGGTAAATGATAGGAGCGATTATCGGCGATATAGTAGGGTCTGTCTACGAGTGGAACAACATTAAAACTAAAGAATTTCCGTTATTTCGTGAGGACTGTTTTTTCACGGATGATACTGTTATGACGGCCGCGGTTGCTGAAGGGTTGATGAAAGGCGGCAAGCCGGATGATTTCATAGACGCTATGAAAAAATACGGCCGCCGGTATCCGGATGCGGGATATGGAACCCGGTTTGGTTTCTGGCTCTTTTCTGATACCCGCGAACCATATAACAGTTTTGGGAACGGCTCAGCCATGCGGGTTTCCCCTGTGGCGCGGCAGGCGCGTACCCTGGGCGAAGCTGAAAAATACGCTGAAATATCCGCCGCGGTTACGCACAATCACCCGGAAGGGATAAAAGGGGCGCAGGCAACCGCCGCCGCTATATTTCTGGCCGGAACAGGCGGAAGTAAAGCGGAAATAAAGGCGTATATCGAAAGCAAATACAGGTATGATTTAAGCCGGACGCTTGACGAAATCCGCCCGGGCTACTATTTTAACGAAAGTTGTCAGGGGACGGTGCCGGAGGCGATTATAGCTTTTCTAGAAAGCACGGATTTTGAGGACGGGATACGTAACGCCGTTTCTTTAGGCGGCGACAGCGATACTCTGGCCGCTATAACCGGCAGTATAGGCGGGGCGGCGTATGGAGTGCCTGAAAATATCCGAAAATCAGCGTTGAAGGTACTTGATGAGCAATTGATTGAAATCATATTGGCTTTTGAGAAAACCATGAGCTAAAAACGCTCGTCCGGAACTCCAGCGATTTTTTCTGTAGGTCGGCAGCTTATTGAAGGAGTGCGGCATAAGGCTCAGTTCAGATATATTTTTTCGGGGGTAAAAAGGCAAACCGCCCTTTAGGGAGTTAGTTTTTTAAAATATTCAGGGCCGTTTTTGCTTTTAGGCATCAGGTATTCTTTGAGCTGGACCCGTACCTCATCAAAATCGATGGGCTTGGCAATATGCCCGTTCATGCCTGCTTCCAGACACTTTTCAACATCTTCCCTGAACACATTGGCGGTCATCGCGATGATAGGAATAGTCTTGGCATGGGGAATATCGAGCGCCCGGATGCGTCTGGTAGCTTCGTAGCCATCCATTTCCGGCATTTGCACATCCATAAAAATCATATCGTACCTGTCGGGCGTACTGCTGAACATCTGCAACGCGACGGCGCCATTTTCCGCGCAATCTATTTTCAACTCAGTCGGTTCTAATAAAGCCAGTACAATTTCACGGTTAATCTCTACATCTTCCGCCAGCAGTACGCGGAATTCTTTGAAACAGTCGGATTCGGATTCCGCGGGCCGGGCTGGTTCCGCTGCCGTGACCGGGCTGTCCGCGCTCAGGAGTTCGTCGATACAGTCAGCTATCATAGAGAAAAACAAAGGCTTAGGTAAAAATTTGTTCACGCCGGCCTGTTTAGCTTCTTGTTCAATAGTGCTCCATTCGGCTGAAGACAGCATAATAATAAAGGCATCATCCCGGTAATGGCTTCTAATACGGTGTACGAGTTCTATGCCGTTCATACCGGGCATCTTCCAGTCGACAAAATAAATGTCATAAGGCCCGTTTTGTTCTATAAGCGCGCAGGACTCTTCTCCGCCCGCGGCCACATCACACGCGATACCGAGTTCCAGCGCGATCTCAGCAAAATATTCCCGTATCTCAAGAGCGTCATCCACTGCCAGCACACGAATATTTCCCCGGTTGATACCCGGTTTAAATAAATTTATCTGTTCTTCCGGCCCCCGTTCAACCTGTACGGTAAAGGAAAAAGTGGCGCCCATCCCGGGTGCGGAATTTATCCAAATTTGTCCGCCCATCAATTCCACGATACGCTTGGAAAGCGCAAGCCCCAGCCCTGTTCCCCCAAATTTCCGCGACGTACTGCTTTCAGCCTGCTGAAACGAAGCGAACAGGCGCGCTTGTTGTTCTTCCGAAATACCGATGCCGTTATCGGATACATCTACCTGCAGAGCGCATATACCGGCTTTTTCTTCCAGCAAGTGTATGTCCATTCGGATGTTGCCTTGTTCCGGCGTAAATTTTACAGCGTTGGAAAGCAGATTGGAAATGACCTGCGCCAGCCGCTGGGCGTCTCCAATCAGGATACGCGGAATACGGCGGTCGATATATACGCTGAAATCCTGCTGTTTTTCATCAACACGGAAATTGATGACATTTACTGCCTGTTGCACCATTTTTTCCAAATTAAAAGCGTCAGGGGAAAGCTCGAGTTTATTGGCCTCTATTTTCGACATGTCCAATATATCGTTAATAACTCCGAGCAAGTGGGTGGAAGCGTTTTCTATTTTTTGGAAAGCGTAGTCTTTCTTTTCTATAGAGGAGGCGGATTTACCGATACCGGTCATTCCTATAATAGCGTTCATAGGGGTACGCATTTCATGGCTCATATTGGCCAGAAAATCGCTTTTGGCGTGAGAGGCTTTTTCCGCTGTCATTTTGGCTTTGGATAATTCGGTGATGTCGCTCATAACGATGATCACTCCGCGGCAAACTCCCTTGTGTTCAATGGCCGGCGTGATCTCAATCTTAAAGACGAATTCGCTTCCGTCCAGAAGGGTTATTTTTTCCTCATAACGCTCAAGGCATACGTCGCGCATTACCTCCATACAGCGCTCACTGGTGAGGGTTACCCACTCCTGAGGGATAATTTTCCCGAAAAGTACGGAGAAAGGCTGTTCTACGATTTCACGCATATCGCTGTATCCCAGAAGCGCTACTACATGGTCGCTTCCAAGCACGAAACGCATTTCTTCATCGAACATACAGGTAATTCCCGGAGTGTTTTTAAGCAGAAGTTTGTTATAAAAATTAGAAAGCTCCTTGGCGGTTTCATTCGCGTCGCGCAAACGCTCCGCCTGTTCGTGCATAATGGAAAGGGCGCGGTAATCCCGCTCCAATTTTTTATGCTGCCGTAAGAGTTGATGGTAATCCCGTTCCCGGTCCTTTTCCATATCAGTATTCATATGTAGATCAAAATATGCAAAGGGTTATAGAACAGTTATGGAAACGGTTAACGGCTTCACCGTCCGTATAGCGGACAGGGCATATTTCACCCAGGCAGTAAGCGCCCGTAAGAGCAATACCTTCCGGCAGCATTTCGGAAAGGATATTCCCTTCGGCATCGGCGTCAGCGCCGAGAATCATCGCCCGCCCACAGCAGGAAATGCAAAAAATAGTAGAATATGTATAATCCGGCGTCCGCTCCGCTTCCTGCAGCAGCGCGGCCAAAGAATCGCGGCAGGCGGTTCTGATGTCGTCCTTTTTAATCAGGCATATGTTGGCCAGTGAACCGGCAGGTACATCACCTACGAAAGTGCCGCTGCCGGTTGCATGGTCAATCGCCAGAAGGTGCCGCATTATCGGAACTTCGTCCGCGCTGTCGTCGCGGGTCAGCATCATGGGATAGGAAGTGAAAGCCAGCAGAGGATCGGCGACATCTGTCTTTAAACCGAAGCCTTCAAGATATTCGACTAATGTTTCGCTGCCTACGCGGCGGACGACGTTTCCTGACGCATCCACCACGCGGCGTATGCGTTCGGCAAAGTTGGAGGTGACATGACGGATTGCAAACGCGGGTTTCACCTCACCCCAAACGCCGACCAGCACCATGGCGTCCCGATACTCGCTGCCGGAAAAAAATACGCGCGCCCTCTCATAATCATAATCATCCGAAGCGACTCCGCCTATTATAGGGACGTTTCCGGAGGCTTTGGAAAGAATTTCAGGGTACCTGTCCCCGGAAAAAGGCATTCCATAAGGGCAAAAGACAAAGATGAGCCCGGGCTTTTCACCGTATGCGGAAGCTTTTTCAGCGGCGGCTGTATAGGTTTCAGTAATCGCGTGTTCGCTGTTACCCTGAGCGATATTTTGGGAAACGGCGGAGAAAAAAGCGCAATGATCTGCCGTTAGTACGGTCAGCACCGCCGCCATTTCATGACGGCCGTCGGGAGCCAGCGTGGCTAGCGTCGTCATACCGGCGATGTCCATACCCAGCATATTTTTCAGCTGTTCCGTGAGTGCTGAAACATCCATATCCGCGTCACAGAGCAGAATGCCGATGGAATTTTTTTCGAGGATCAGGGTTTTCTGTACGGTATCGGCAAGCTGGCGAGCGGCTTTCCCGATATCATCCATTTCGTATGTCATTGCGACCGCGCTTTTCATTTACACTCCCGCCTTTCACGGATTTTATTTTTAGGCCTGGCAAACGGGATTTCTCGCAACGGCTGCAGGCTGTAATTTTGAAATATTATAACATACACATTATTTAATATCAAAAAAGAATATTTTTTACCGCGTCGGTTTTGCCGGTTTAATCAGGAAGGAGGAACAATCATTGCCGGAATTTAAGCCCTGGCGCCTTCTTTTCCGGTAATTTTGTATAAAAGCTATACCTCCCCCTTCCGGCCATGAATATTTTGTTTTAATAGTATTTTTTTTATTGCTTTGAGCTGACGGCGCGGTCAATATTTCCCTTCTGGCCAAGCGTATAAAAATTCTTTCGTTGCCAGCCGCAATATTATTCCAGCTGGCACTTGACTTTACAATTGCCAAAGTATAAAATATTATTTGCTGAACGGATTTAAGGACTGGACGAATGCGTTAATCAGGCTTCAGACAGTCATTAGTCCGGGTTCTTAATCAAGGAGGGATACCCAAGCGGCCAAAGGGGGCAGACTGTAAATCTGTTGGCTCCGCCTTCGAAGGTTCGAATCCTTCTCCCTCCACCAGTAAATATTATCGCGGGATGGAGCAGTTGGTAGCTCGTCGGGCTCATAACCCGAAGGTTGCCGGTTCAAGTCCGGCTCCCGCAACCAGAAAATTTAATTTCTTCTATCATACATTAATGGATATTAATGAGAAAAATAGCGAGAAATTTTTAAAGCGTCTGCGGACGCAATTGTGAACCTCGGCGGCGCTAATGTTAAGCAATGCTTCCGGTTTAACGGCCGGACGTACCCGCCGCGGGTTTTATCGTGTTTGGCGAAGGACGGCGCGTCATCACCAATTGTTTATATTGAGAGGGCTTTCCGGCAAATATGATAAAATAACTGGCCTTCCCTGAATAGGGCCGAAAAAAATACTCTTGGCTATAAACAATGAGGGCTGGAAAAACCTTCACTTTCTCCGGTGAAGATGGCATCTGAATTAAAGGCCTTATTTGTGTAACTAAGCAAAGTCGCCCATATAGCTCAGTCGGCAGAGCGTATCCTTGGTAAGGATAAGGTCACCGGTTCAAGTCCGGTTATGGGCTCCATTTGGCGGCGTAGCTCAGCTGGCTAGAGCATACGGTTCATACCCGTAGTGTCAGGGGTTCAAATCCCTTCGCCGCTACCAGAGTAAATTCAGGAAGTGAGGGGCAATTCTCACTTCCTTTGGTGTGCCGGTGAGTAATAGCTGGGAAATAGTTAATAAATATGGTAACTGTTTGTACGGCATGAGCGTGGTTTTTCAAAATCAGCGTAATAGTTTGAACGGCTTATAATTTATGGGGACGGCTAAAGCTGATCCCCGGAATTTATTGACATGCGGGCCGGCTTGTGATAGAGTATTGTAGGATTTTTACGCACGAGATGGAGGTGCAGGGTAATGCGTGTTGGAATAACACTGGCTTGTTCTGGTTGCAAGCAACGTAATTATACCTATACAAAGGACAAGAAGAAAAGTACTGAAAAAATGGAAGTGCGGAAATATTGCCGTTTTTGTAATACCCATACGGTACACAAAGAAATCAAGTAAATTTAGGGATGTGAATTGATTGGCTAAAAATAACATTCCAGTCAAAGCGGAAGTAAAAGTCAAGAATCGTTTGTATAATATAAAAGAATACTTTATTAGTGTTTATTCAGAATTAAAACGGGTTCATTGGCCTGGCCGCAAGCAAATCTTGGTATATGCCGGAGTAGTAATTTTCATGGTATTACTGGTAATGTTAATTCTGTGGTTGTTTGATACCGGATTATCGACTTTGCTGAGATTGTTAAACGACAGGTTTAATGGACAGCTTTAGATGAGGTGGTGGGAACTGTGCCAGCCGAAAAATTACTCATAGAGGAAGCGGGAAAGGCCGCGGGTGAACTAAACTCCGATCTTGCCGACGCAAACGCGCAGGCTGTTTCTGAGGATATCCCTCCGGAACCAAGAGGGGAGTGGTTTGTGGTTCATACCTATTCCAGTTATGAAAACAAAATTAAACTCGACATAAATAAGCGGGTTGAGTCTATGAATATGCAGGATAAAATTTTTGACATTATTATACCGGAAGAACAGGAAGTTGAGTATAAAAATGGCAAGAAGAAAATAACTACGAAAAGGGTTTTTCCGGGATATATTATTGTTAATATGATAATGAGCGAAGATTCCTGGTATGTGGTGCGGCATACCCCTGGCGTAACCGGTTTTGTAGGCAGCGGAGGCAAGCCGATTCCGTTGCGGCCCGAGGAAGTCAATAAAATTTTAGGCAAGATGGGCTTAGTTGACAGCAAGCCTAAAATTATTGACATAGATATAGGTGAAAATATCAGGGTAAGAACCGGACCGTTCACTAATTTTGAAGGGGTGGTCCGTGAGCTTTTAGCCGACCGCGGAAAAGTCAGAGTTACAATATCGATGTTTGGCCGTGAAACACCGGTTGAACTGGATTATGAACAAATTGAAAAAATATAGGGAGGTGTAAAAGTGGCAAAAAAAGTGCTGGGAACCATATCCTTGCAAATTGAAGCCGGCAAAGCGACTCCGGCGCCGCCGGTAGGGCCTGCTTTAGGGCAGTACGGTCTTAATATAATGGGCTTTTGTAAAGAATATAACGCCAGAACGTCTAATCAACCCGGATTTATCGTACCGGTGGAAATAACCGTTTATGCCGACAGATCTTTTTCTTTTGAGCTAAAGTCTCCTCCGGCTTCGGATTTATTAAAAAAAGCCGCCGGCATTGAGCGTGGCTCCGGCGAGCCCAATGTCAAAAAAGCAGGTAAAGTAACCCGCGCCAAACTGATTGAAATCGCTGAAACTAAAAAAGCTGATTTAAATTCCTCCGATTTGGAGGCTTCCATACGTATGATAGAAGGGACCGCCCGCAGCATGGGGTTGGAAATAGTTGAATAAAACTAAACCGTATAAAAAATATTTAGTGGGAGAGCCGGAGAGGTTCGTGAACCACAGGAGGTATTTATGAAAAGAGGAAAATTATATAAAGAAGCGTCAAAGAGCGTAGATAAAAATAAGTTTTATGATACCGTTGAGGGTTTGCAATTATTAAAAGAGCAGGCCAAAGCCAAATTTGATGAAACAGTAGAAATACATGTAAAATTAGGGGTTGACCCTCGCCATGCCGATCAGCAGGTTCGCGGAACCGTGAGTCTTCCGCATGGTACCGGCAGGACGCGCCGGGTTCTGGTTTTCGCAAAAGGGGAAAAAATAAAAGAAGCGGAAACAGCCGGAGCCGATTATGTCGGGGCGGAAGAACTGGCCGAAAAAATTCAAAACGGCTGGTTTGAATTTGATGTCGCGGTGGCTACTCCGGACATGATGGGCGTAGTGGGAAAATTAGGTAAGATATTAGGGCCGCGCGGCCTTATGCCTAACCCTAAAGCCGGCACTGTAACTTTCGATGTGGAAAGAACCATTAATGAATTAAAAGCCGGACGCATTGAATTCAGAGTGGATAAAACCTCTATAGTTCACGCGCCTATCGGCCGCGTATCGTTTGCGATTGACGCGTTAACGGAAAATCTGACTTCTTTTACCGATGCTTTGGTAAAAGCTAAACCGGCGGCGGCTAAAGGGCAGTATATGCGTTCCGTAAACATTTGCTCCACCATGGGACCGGCGATAAAGCTGAACCCGCAGACAGTTATGAATGTAGCTAAAGCCAATTGACAAAGTTGAGTTTTAAAAATTAATATTTTACTGGAAGTTATTGTCAAAATATTATTATAAAATTGAAAATAAAACCTGAGACAGCAGGCGGCGAAAGCCTTAAAGAAAAAATATTCACCAGCCGAGGTTATGAGATAAAGAGTACTGTTATTTTGTATATTATCCTCTGCCCTCGCGGCGGAGGTTTTTAATTTTCAAAACCTTTATCCGAAAACCGGATGATGTCTTGACGGCGAAAGTAAATAAACCTGTGAAAGAGGTGAGAAATGAATGCCTAACATTGAACCAAAAAAGGAAACCGTAAAGCATATAGCTCAAAAAATCGCTGACGCGCAGTTAATCGTATTTACGGATTACCGTGGATTAACCGTTGATGAAATGAGCGAGCTCCGTAACGCGTTGCGTACTCCCGGCGTAGAATACCACGTAATGAAAAATACTATGGTAGAATTCGCCCTTCGCAGCCATGAGATGGAAGAAGTTATTCCCTATATCAACGGGCCTAACGCGGTTTTATTCTCTCAAGACGATTTAGTCGGCCCGGTCAAAGCCATATATGATTTTATTAAAAAAATCAAAAAATTGGAAGTAAAGGCCGGCATACTGGATAGGAAATTAATTTCAGCGGACAAAATAAAAGTTTTGTCGGAGCTGCCCAGCCGCGAAGTTCTTATCGCTACAGTGCTGGGAACCATGCAGGCCCCCATAACCAGCTTAGTATATGTACTAAACGCTAATCTGACCGGTTTAGCAAGAGCTTTGGAGCAAATTCGCCTGCAAAAAGAAGCCGGCTAGAAAACCGTATCAGTGGCTATAAAAATTCTGTAAAAAAATAAAGTTTAAATTTTAGGAGGTAAATATAAATGAGTAAAGTACAGGAAGTTATTGAAGTCGTAAAAGGGTTGACCGTTCTTGAATTATCAGAATTAGTGAAGGCGCTGGAAGAAGAATTCGGCGTCAGCGCGGCTGCTCCGGTAGCTGTTGCCGCAGCGCCCACAGGCGGTGGGGGCGAAGCGGAAGCGGCTGAAGAGCAGACCGAATTTGACGTAATTTTGTCTTCAGCGGGCGAAAAGAAAATCAACGTTATCAAGGTAGTGCGTGAAATCACCGGCTTAGGGCTGAAAGAAGCCAAAACTTTAGTTGATGAATGTCCCAATCCGGTAAAAGAAAAAGTGAGCAAGGAAGAAGCCGCTCAGATTAAGGAGAAAATTGAGGAAGCCGGCGGCAATGTTGAAATAAAATAACTGCCTCCGCCGGTTGGAAATTTTTGCGGTTTTTTATAAGGATCATGTTGTTTTAGCATAAAGCCAGGCCCTCGTCCGCAAACGGGGGTCTGATTTTCTGTATTTAAAGGGAACATCTAATAGAAAATAAATAAAAAAACCTATAAAATTTACCGCTTTAAAGGTAGAGGGAGAGCAATGTCGAATACATTGTTGACAGGCCGGATAATAATTTCTCATATGAGGTATTAATAATGACGAAAAAATCAAATATATTTGAGAAAATTGCGCTTATACTGATTTTAAGTTTAAGTATAGGCATATTTTCAGGCGCTATAGCTGTTGCGGCTCCGGACATCGAAAAAGTGAGAGAGGTTTTGCGTGATTCTTATGTTGAGGTACTGAGCGAGGAACAATTAGGGTACTCCAGCGTGGACGCAATCATTGAAAATTTACATGATCCTTATACGGAGATTTTTGACGCGGATAATCTGGAGCTTTTTGTTAATAGCGTTGACGGACAATATAGCGGCATTGGAGCTTATTTATCCTTAATGGAGGACGGCAACCTACTGATTCTGGAGGTATACGACGACAGCTCAGCCGCTAAAGCTGGAATACAGGCGGGTGATATTATTATCGCTGTCAATGGTACCCCTTTGTCGGAAATGGTTGACAGCGCGGCCGTGTCGAGATTACTTTATGAAGCGCAGTCAAACGGTATTTTAAACTTAACGGTGCTGCACGATAATCAGCCGGCGGATTTTAACCTGGCGGTTGAATCTTTTCAAATTCCGATAGTCCGTTCGCTGATGATGGAAGACAACATCCTGTATGTGGAATTGACTTCGTTCGCCCAAGATATGGCTCAAATTTTTGACCAGGAACTCCAGCGTTATGAGAATATCAGCGGGATGATACTGGACTTGCGGGGAAACGGCGGCGGTTATATAGAAGAGTGTATAAAGCTGGCCGACGACTTTTTCGGCGGGGGGATTTTGATGTGGTACCAAAGCCGTGATTACCCTTTGTCGCCGGTTTATTTCGATAACAATGACGTTAAATATGATATTCCTGTAGTATTTTTAGTGGATGATTATACAGCAAGCGCTTCGGAAGTGCTTGCCAGCGCTGTCCGGGATTATCAAAAGGGTTTGTTGATAGGGCAAAAAACCTATGGCAAATTATGCGGACAATACGTCGTAATGGTCGGGGCTGAAACGTATTTGAAGTTTACCGGCAACTACATTCTGAGCTCTAAAAAAACTGCCTATAACGAAACAGGTTTAATTCCGGATTTAATAATTACCGACGGCAGTGAAATATCCGCCGCCTTCACTTTGCTGAAAGAAGCTGTTGCCGGGAAGCCTGATTTTGCGCATGTCCTGAGTATGAATATTGATACTAAAAAAGGGTTTATCGATGTAAGAAAAGATTTTCCCGGTCCGGCTCTTTTAATTCAAAACCGTTTGTATCTGCCTATTGACTATTCCGCCGCGCTTGCGGGCAACTGCTCTATAGGCTGGGATCAGGAAAACAATTGTTTCACCTGGAATCGTAATAATTCCGTGCAGTTGCTGCCGATGGAAGAATTAGTGTACGCCGATAATAAATATTATATGAGCGCCGTCCGGCTGGCAACCTTACTCAACGGCAAAGTTACCTTTAACCCGCAAAGCAGACATTCGCTGCTTTACTGGAATTAATTGTTATTCGCAAAAACAGCTTGAGAGCAATAAATAAATATTTTATGGGTTAATGCTTTGTTTTTAGTGTTTACTGTGGTAATATTATATAGGTTTGATTTAGGCAAGCTGACTTTATGGTGTGGCCCCATCGTCTAGTGGCCTAGGATGCCGCCCTCTCACGGCGGAGACAGGGGTTCGACTCCCCTTGGGGCTACCAAAAGCATTTGAAATATGAACCCCGTCTTGCGGGGAATGATGGTAATGTAATCACAAAGAAATCTCAACCTTTCCTTCAGGCTTTCATTTTACGTATGTATTTTATCTTGTTTGAACATAAAATTTATTTCACTCTGCGCAAATGGGCGGTTTCAAGCTGCAACACATCTAATTTTGCTTCCACCCGCTCCAAAGAGCCCAACAAACGCTCGTTTACATCGTTCTGGACTTCGCAGGCGTCAAACAGCGCGCGGACTTTTTCAGTCAGCTCGTTTTCCATACGTACTTGTCCGGCTTCAAGTTTGTCGACTTTAGTGTCCAAAGTGTCAACTTTAGTCTCCAGGGAGCCGACTTTAGTGTCCAGAGTGTCAACTTTAGTCTCCAGGGAGCCGACTTTAGTATCCAGGGTGTCAACTTTAGTCTCTAAGGAGCCGACTTTAGTATCCAGATTGTCAACTTTAGTCTCTAAGGAGCCGACTTTAATATCCAGAGTGTCAACTTTGGTCTCTAAGGAGCCGACTTTAGTATCCAGAGTGTCAACTTTAGTCTCCAGGGAGCTGACTTTAGTATCCAGATTGTCCATTTTTCCATCTAAAGCATCCATTCTGGTTTCCATTTTGGCTTCTAAAGTATCCATGCGGTTTTCTATGCGGCCCATACCGCCTTCCATGGTTTGGAGCAACTTTAAAATTTCCTTTTCCTGGTTCATGTTTTTCTCCTTAATTAGATTTTTATCGCTCACCGTTTCTTTTTTTATATGGCATTAAGGGCTACCATGCCTGTCCCTAGTTTGCCTGCCGCCAACCGCTTGTGCCCCCTTGAAAGGGTATATCAGGTTGAGGGTTCAGGTTAGTTATAGCGACCGGCTGATGATAGAATGAGTCTTTTTTTATAGTAATAACTATTGTAACAGCCCGGTTTGGGTAATTTTTCGCGGAGTATGCGAAAATTTGCCGCTCATAAACTGAACCCTTTTCTCTAAAATAAAACACAGACGCTTTCTTAATGATATAATATTGTTTTCAAAAAATAAACTCCTATATTTGCTATGTCATTTCAGGGGGGATTTTCGTTTTTTCACCGAAAAGGAATTAAAAGCGTTCGGGAAATATCATTTCGCTGCCTTATAAAAAAACTCTTTTACAGGATAAATATGCGCGTTCTTTATTGCGCGAAATTGAAAAAATATTTACGCCTCAGGCTGACTATCTGCTAACATTAGGGCGGGAGGTGTAAATATGGACGAGAAATTTATTCCGTTTATGGTAATTTCTCTATTTATTAACGTGCTGGTACTGGGTTTAGTTATTTATACGCTGAAGTTGAATAAAAAGCGTGCAAATCTTTGCGATAGTCGGTTTTCAGGGGAGGAAATCGGGGCTGATATGGAACGTTCAGCCAGGGAAAACGCAGCCGCCCTGCGCGAGGAATTAAACCGTTCGGCGCGCCAAAACCGGGAAGAATTAAATAATACTTTGAAAAACCTGCAAGATGTTTTAGTAAATAATTACGCTCATTTCAACACTTTGGAGCAAAGCCAGCTGGAGCAGATTCGCGGGGCTTTGGACATGCGAATCCGCGCTTTAAGCTCGGAAACCGTCCAGGAATTTAAACAGATGAACGAGTCCCTGCAAAAGCAATTGGAAAGTCTGCGGAATACTTTAGATCAAAAACTGCGAGAGCTGCAGCGGGATAATAATCAAAAATTGGAGCAAATGCGCGTGGTGGTGGACGAAAAGCTTCACGCCACTTTAGAACAGCGTTTAGGCGAGTCTTTTAAAATGGTGAGCGAACGTTTGGAAGCGGTTTATAAAGGGCTGGGGGAAATGCGGAATTTAGCGGCGGGGGTGGGCGATTTAAAAAAAGTCCTGACCAATATCAAGACCCGCGGAACCTGGGGCGAAATACAACTGGGGAATATACTGGCCGATATTTTGACTCCGGAGCAATTTCAAGCTAATGTGGATGTGAAAAATAATTCCCAGCGGGTAGAATACGCCGTCCTGCTTCCCGGACCGGACGCGGATGAAAAAGGTGTTTGGCTGCCTATAGACGCCAAATTTCCCATGGAAGATTATCATCGGTTACTGGAAGCGTATGATAAGTCCGACCCCGTACTCATAGAAATTTCCGGCAAAGCCTTGGAAGCCTGCGTTAAACAGCAAGCTAAAAGCATTTCGGAAAAATACGTCGCTCCTCCCGCCACTACCGAATTTGCCATTATGTTTCTGCCGACGGAAAGCTTATACGCGGAAGTACTGCGGCGGCCCGGTTTGTTTGAAAAAATACGCCGGGAACACAGGATTACCATTGCCGGCCCTACTACTTTAGCCGCTATAGTAACCTCTCTGTCCATGGGATTTAAAACTTTGGCCCTCCAAAAAAGGTCCGGCGAAGTATGGCAGGTGCTGAGCGCGGTTAAAGCGGAATTTTTAAAATTCGGAGCCGTTTTGGAAAAAACCCGGAAAAAACTCCAGGAAGCAAGCAATTCCATTGAAGAAACTTCCCGCCGTTCCCGGGTTATGGAGCGCAGATTGAAAAATATAACCACCGCGCCGCTTGATTCGGAAGGGGAAAATGTTTTGGAGAATCCTGAAACGGACAATTAAAAGTTTTTTCAGGCCATAGAAATTTTCGTTATTTGTGTTGAGAGGTAATATTGAGACCGCCGGCTCAGGCGCATTATCCTCATATTACCATTTTTGTTTTTATTCCCTCTGGGTCTAATATAACCCTGCAGCTTGCTGCGAAAACGCCGCGCAAGCGGCGCTTGTCTTTTATCTTTCAGATACCCCGCTGCTTGCGGCGGGGTAGGTCATTAAATGCATCTCTGTTTCTGTGTAGTTCAAATAGCAAAAACTCTTTTTTACAAAATTTTACAGGCAAAACAAATAGAAAAAACCTGCCATACCGTCAAATCGCGATATATGCAGGGATTTGAATTAGTTAAAATTTTGGTGGAGGCGGGGAGAATCGAACTCCCGTCCGAAAGAAAGACCAGCAGAGTATCTCCGAGCGCAGTACGTGTTTTAATTTTATTTCGCAAAACCCGCGCACAGGTTTTTTTGAAACTATCCCCGATTAATTTCCCTTGTTGACCCCTCGGGAAAAAAGATTACAAGGTACCCTCACTAAGTTACGCCCTGCGCTAAGCCATGAGGAATCTTAGCCGGACGAGCCGCTTAAGCGGCTAGTGCAAAATTATCTTCTGCAGTTAAATTTAAAGTTTACCTTTTTAACGAGCTGGCAACAACTCGGCTCGCTGCTCGACCCATCTCATCCCCCGTCGAAACCATTGCGCCCCCTTGATTATACTTACTCCATTAAGCAGCAACCATGACTGCTGAATGAGCGTTGGTTAATTTATTATCCGTATTAATCCTGCTTTTTGCGCAAAGTGATAAAATCAACTTTATTTTAAAAGCCGCAAAAGCTATGGTATACGTTTAGTAACTATTTGTCAAGTCTGTTTCATTTGTTATTGTAAGCGGGTCCTTTCCTTTAAAGCTCTCTCAATATCCCGCTTAGCGTCTTTTTTAGCTAAATCTTCTCTTTTATCATATAGCTTTTTGCCCACCGCTACCGCCAAATCCAGTTTAAGGTTCCCCTGCTTAAAATATATTTTAAGCGGTATCAAAGCATATCCTTTTTCTTTTTGAATATTCAGCAGTTTTTGAATTTCTCTGCGATGCAATAAAAGTTTTTTAGGGCGCATAGGTTCATGGTTAAATTGATGGCCCGGATCATAAGGGCTTATATGAAAATTATTCACCCATACTTCACCATTTTTTACATACGCGTAAGCGTCCTGCAAATTGCCTTTGCCGGCTCGCAGCGATTTTACTTCGGTCCCTACTAGGACTAAGCCGGCCTCATAATTTTCTTTTATGTGATATTCGTACCGAGCCCTTCGGTTATCAACTACCGGTTTAATGCCTGGTTTTTTTTTATTTGTCATTCTTCTTCCTTATCCTGCTTATATATTTAAAGTAATTTTAGTGCCAATAAAATTAGATGTTTATTCCCATTTATTTACATTATACGTTTGCTGTTTTTTTTCGTCAAGGAGGGAAGTGTTTTCAGCATGTAGGTTAATTCAAAATCAATTTTGGCTTCTTCCGCGTTTACTTGACTTACCAGAACATTTACTCTATCTCCTATTGCGAATTTACATCCGTTATGACTGCCGCACAGAGTATAATTTGTTTCGTTATATACGTAGTAATCATCATAAAGGGCGGATATATGCACTAACCCTTCTATAGTATTTTCCAAACGGACAAAGAAACCGAAAGTTTGGATAGACGATATGGTCCCTTGGAATTCTTCACCAATATACTGGCGCATGTATTCCGCTTTTTTTATATCCACATACTCTCTTTCCGCTTCTTCGGCTTTCATCTCCTGGGTAGTGGAATATTCACCATAAAATGACGTTTGCTTCTTCAGATTGTTTTTTTTCTTATCGCTCAATTTCCCTGCCAACAGATGCGAAAGAACCCGATGCACTAATAAATCCGGATATCTGCGAATCGGGCTGGTAAAGTGGCAATAATACTGCGAAGCAAGTCCAAAATGTCCCAATAGTTGGGGGCTATAGCGGGCATGCTTCATGGAGCGCAATAATACTATCGAAATAAGTTGTTCTTCCGGCCGGCCTTGTACTTGTTTCAGTATATTTTGGTAATCTCGCGGCGTTAAATCCATATGGCTGGTTTTGTGCCCAAATACTCCCAATATCTGGTTAAGTTTGGGCAGAGCTTCAGTGTCAGGCTTTTCATGGATCCGATATAAAGCCGGCAATTGCTTTTTAAAAAGGTGCTCCGCCACCACTTCATTAGCTTGAATCATGAAATCCTCAATAAGCATTTCTGCCGGCCCCCGTTTAAAAGCACTTACTTTTACCGGACTCCCGTCCTCATCCACTTCAATTTTCGTTTCCGGAAAATCAAAATCCAGAGCGCCTCTTTGCTGCCTTCTTTTTCTTAAAATAGCAGCCAACTCCGCCATAATTAAAAAATCATCAATTTGTTCAGCATATCGTTCCTGCAGATCCGGGAAACAGTTTGCCAGTATTTTATTAACATCGGTATAAGTCATCCGTTCCCGAACATTAATTATGGATTTAAATAATTCGTATTTTATTATCTCCCCCTGAGGGTTGATATCCATTACGCAGCTCACCGCCAGCCTGTCTTCTGAAACGTTTAAACTACATATTCCATTTGACAATTCCGGCGGCAGCATAGGCAGCACATGATTTACCAGATAAACGCTGGTGCTTCTCTGTCCAGCTTCTTTATCCAGCTTACTTCCTTCAGTTACATAATGCGATACATCGGCAATATGAACTCCCAGCCTAAATCCTCCCTTAATTCTGCTGACCGAAACGGCGTCATCTAAATCTTTAGCGTCTTCACCGTCAATAGTAACGATGTTCAGTGAGCGCAAATCTTTTCTGCCGTTTAAATTAGAAAAAGGCGCCTTAGCTAAATTTTTTGCTTCTTCCAAAACATCAGGCGGAAAATCTGTACGTAGCGCATGTTTTTTTACCAACAATTTAAAATCCATTCCCGGTTCGCCTTTTTTACCCAGTATCTCAATTATTTTGCCTTCAATATCATTATGTTCATCCGGCCATCCAATTATTTTGACCAGTACTTTATCCCCGTTTTCAATTTTTTGTTTGCGGGAAGTACGTATAAAAATCGGATAAAGCTGTCTGGAATCATCAGGAATAACTACCGCATGACGTTGTTTTCTTTTGAAAGTACCTACCAGTTGGCTGTTAGCGCGTTTTATTATCCTGATCACAGAGCCTTCAGGCCGTTGTTTTACAGCTTTACGCCCGTATAATCTTACAATCACCCGATCATTATGCATAGCGCCGTTCAATTTTTTCCCATAGATAAATACTTCACCCTGTCCCGCTTCGTCCGGAATTAAAATCCCATATCCTTTTTTGTTAATATGAATTACCCCTTTGCGCAAATGCATCATTTCCGGCAATCCATACTTGTTTTTCCGGGTCTTTATAATATATCCTTCTTTTTCCATTATATTTAATATTTTGGTTAAAGCCTGTTTGTCTTTTTCGTTTTCTATCCCTAATTCACTACCCAGTTCATTATAACCCATAGGTTTATAGTCCGTTTCGCGCATGATTTTTAATACGCTTTCTTTGCTTACCATAAAAAATTCCTCCTTGAATATATCTAAACAAATGTTTAATAAATATACTGCTTTTTCGAGCGTTGTTCCATGTTACCGGTTGCGTTTTATAAAGTCTATCACCGCTTGGGCCAAGACCTCTTTCTCTGCCTCCATAGTGGCTATATGGTGGGAATTGGGCAAATACATTATTTTAGTATCCGCATTAACCAGTTTCTGCCTTAAATATTCCGCGCCGGCAACTTCTACCATCTCGTCTTCTCCCGATTGTACGATTAACACCGAAGCTGTAACAGCGGAAGCATTTTTCAATATTTTTTTACGTCCTTTTAGTAAACTTTTTAAAGCTTTGAGCGGATAACAAGGATAAGCATAACGGCCGTTACAAGTATAAAACTCTTTTTCATCCTTTTTGGGCCAACATTTTTTAAACCAGCTGAGCATAGTAATCAAAGGTATATTAATTTTTTTATCTTTAAAAATAGCCGGTATATTGATTAATATGACCCCCGTTAAATCCCGTCGCCGTTCACCAGCGGCTAAAGCCAGCAAAGCTCCCATTGAAAGCCCTGCTACAAATACTTTTTGATATTTGCGCTTCAGAAAATCAATTTTATCATTTACTTCCCGATACCAATCCCGCCAAGAAGTTTTATTAAGCTGTCCAGGATTACTTCCGTGCCCTGGCAGCAAAACTCCCATGACATTTATCCCTCCCGTTTCATATATAATCCGGGCAGCAGGATAAAGTTCGGACGGGGTAGCCGTAAATCCATGAACGAAAAGCAAAGCCGTTCTCTGGTTTTCAGCATATGTTAAAAAAAAGCTTAACTTATCCATCAGATTTCCTCAGAAAAACATTTATGGTCTTTTATACTATTCCCGGATTCAAACGCGGACAAATATTCTGGTGCCGCCCGTACCCTGCAAGGGGTATCAAGGGTATTTTATCCACGGCTAAGGAAAATAAGTATACACATCCCTTTCGGGGCACAAATCCGCTCCAATGGAACGGATTTAATTACGGATTAGTATCACATGCGCTGTTGAGATTAAAAACCAGCCTGCTTAATACAAGAAAGAGCAGGTTTTGACCCCTGCTCCTCCAACTATGCGTGATTAGTATATTTTTATTAATACATTAAACTTAAAACTAAAGAAATTATTAAAAATATAGCCGCATCAATAGCTGTAACCTTAGATAACAGCGAATCCAAGCCTTTTTTCTTGCTTCCGAATATTGCTTCACTGCCGCCGGTTATGCTTCCGGATAAACCGGCGCTTTTACCGGATTGCAAAATCACTGAAGAGATCAATACTAAAGAACTCAATATTTCTAATATCAATAAAAATATTCTCATAATCATTACCTCCCGCTTCTTAACGATAACACTAAGATGATACCACACCTACACTGGTAAACGCAATAGCGCCCGCTGAAGATTTATTATTTGAAAAGCTTAAAATTTTTAATGCCCCTGTATTCGGCGAATATATCTAATTCTTCTTCGATTCTTAGCAGCTGATTATATTTTGCTACCCGGTCTGTTCTGCTGGGAGCCCCGCTCTTTATCTGCCCCGCTCCGGCAGCCACCGCCAAATCTGCAATAGTTGTATCTTCCGTTTCACCGGAGCGATGGGAAATAACACAGGTGTAACCGGCTCGCTGAGCCATATTTATAGTGTCGAAAGTTTCGCTTATCGTCCCGATTTGATTTAACTTTATCAGGATGCTGTTACAAACGCCCTGGATAATGCCCCGTTCCAGTCTTTCCATATTGGTTACAAACAAATCATCTCCAACCAGCTGAACTTTGCGCCCTAATGTATCGGTCAGGCTTTTCCATCCCTCCCAGTCATTTTCGGCTAAGCCATCTTCCAGAGAAATAATGGGATATTTATTAATTAATTTTGCGTAATAATCAATCATTTCAAAAGAGGCCATTATTCTGTTTTCTCCAGCGAGGTGGTAATGATTTTCTTTATACAATTCGGAAGCCGCCACATCTAAAGCCAAATAAATGTCCTGCCCCGGTTTATATCCGGCTGCTTCAATTGCTTGCAATATTATTTCCAATCCGCTTTCATTGGAAGGCATGTTGGGGGCAAAACCTCCTTCGTCTCCGACCGAAGTAGCTAATCCTTTGTTTTGCAACACTTTCTTTAAACTATGGTAAGTCTCCACCACCATACGCAATCCTTCCGAAAAGCTTGAAGCTCCTGCCGGAACCACCATAAATTCCTGAATATCCATATTATTATCGGCGTGTTTGCCGCCATTCAAAATATTCATCATCGGAACCGGAAGGTCTTTAGCATTCGATCCGCCCCAGTATTGATACAACGGTATTCCCAAATAAGCGGCAGCGGCGCGGGAAACGGCCATGGATACTCCCAAAATAGCATTAGCTCCTAATTTGGATTTGTCGGGCGTCCCGTCCAGTTCCAGCATTAACTTATCAATATCCAGCTGTCTGGTTACATCCATACCCGTTATTTCAGCAGCAATTATTTCATTGACATTTTCCACCGCCCGCAAAACGCCTTTTCCCAAATATCTTTTTTCGCCTTCATCCCGTAATTCAACCGCTTCGTAAGTACCTGTAGAAGCTCCTGAAGGCACCATCGCCCGCTCCATCGTCCCGTCTTCCAGTATAACTTCCACTTCAACTGTGGGATTACCCCTGGAATCTAATAACTCGCGGGCAAATATATCAACTATCGTACTCAAAAGAGTCCCTCCTCAATTTATTATTAGTTTTTGCGGCCCTGACTTTATTTAATAATGCTGTATCCTGTCATTTCAGGCGGCCTCTCTAATTTTAACAGTTTTAATACAGTTGGAGCAATATCACACAAAGCCGCATCATCACGTAATTTACAGTTTTCATACGCGGAAGAAATTAAAATAAACGGTACCGGGCTGAGAGTATGTGATGTTAACGGGCTTTTGGTTTCAGGGTGAAGCATCATTTCGCAATTACCATGATCGGCGGTTATTATCATGCTCCCGTCCAGTTCCAAAACTGCATCGGCTATTTTTTTCAAACATTCATCCACAGCTTCAACTGCCTGCACCGCAGCGCTCAATACTCCGGTATGCCCTACCATATCAGCGTTAGCATAGTTTATTATTATAACATCATAATAATTTTTTTTCATTTCAGCAAGCACACGTTCAGTAATTTCATAAGCGCTCATTTCCGGCTTCATATCGTAAGTCTCCACTTGAGGGGAGTTAATTAAAATACGGTCTTCTCCATTATTGGCTTTTTCCAAACCGCCGTTGAAAAAAAACGTAACATGCGCATATTTTTCCGTTTCCGCTATTCTCAGCTGACGCATATGATTTTGCGCCAGCACTGCGCCTAAAGTGTTAGTCAGGGTTTGCGGCAGAAAAGCCGCGGCCGCCAGACTTTTTTCATCATACTGGGTCATACCGACAAAATTAACCTGCGGCCATTTAATCCGTTCAAATTCTTCAAAATCAGCTTCCACGAAAACTCTGGTAATCTGCCGGGCTCTGTCGGCTCTGAAATTAAAAAAGATTACGCTGTCCTGATCTTCTACCAGACCTATCGGCTGAGCGTTTTCATCAACTATAACCGCTGGTTCCATAAATTCATCATAAATACGCTTTTTATAGCTGGCCGCAATAGCGTCCTGAGGATAAGCAAACTTGCAGCCTTCTCCCAAAACCATGGTTTTATAAGCTTTCGCAATACGATCCCAGTGTTTATCCCTATCCATTCCATAAAAGCGCCCTCCCAAGGTAGAAATTTTCCCTACTCCTAGTTCCAGCATCCTGTCTTCCAGCTGGGCAATGAAATTAACGGCGCTTTGGGGAGCAACATCACGTCCATCCAAAAAAGCGTGTACAAACACTTTTTCCGCCCGGTTAGATTTACACATTTTCAAAAGCGCGTATATATGCTCTATGGCGCTGTGTACGCTGCCGTCTGAAACCAGTCCTAATAAATGAACCGCGCGGTTATTTTTACAGGCTGAGTCTATCGCCTCCAAAAGTTTTTCATTTTTATAAAAAGAACCGTCCTCAATATCTTTACTGATCCGGCTTAGTTCCTGATATACTACCCGGCCTGAACCTATATTCAAGTGCCCTACTTCCGAATTTCCCATTTGTCCGCCGGGAAGCCCCACATCTGAACCGCAGCAGCGCAGCAAAGTATAAGGATATTTGTGTTTTAACGCATAAAAATTGACCGGATGCGCCAGAGTGACAGCGTTATCTTCCGCTGCTTCCCTTTCGCCCCAGCCGTCTAAAATCATCAATACAAATGGTTTAATCATCTGTTTTATATTTCCCTGCAATATTAGCAAACGTTTCAGCGTTCAGGCTGGCGCCTCCTATTAACGCGCCGTCAATATCAGCCTGGGCAAAAAAAGCAGCGGCATTGTTCTCCGTAACGCTGCCCCCATACAATATTCTGGTATATGAAGGTAACGATTTATTAAACGTCCCCAGTTCCGCCCTTATAAACGCCGCCATAACCTGAGCGTCGTCAGGATAAGCGTTCTCTCCTGTTCCTATCGCCCAAACCGGTTCATAAGCAACCGCCCAGCTATGGCCAGGCGGCTCCAATCCGGCCAGCCCTTCCCTCAATTGCTCGCTTACTATGTCATATGCTAGTTTATTTTCCCGCTCCTGTAAAGTCTCTCCCACGCACAGCACAGGGATAAGCCTTTTTTCCAAAGCTATTTTCATTTTGCGGTTAACAATACTGTTGCTTTCATTAAATAACCGCCGTCGTTCTGAATGTCCGACGATTACGTAGCGGCATCCGCACGATAAAAGCATATCCGCAGAAATTTCACCGGTATATGCTCCGGAATTCTCCCAAAACATATTCTGGCCCCCTAAATTTATTTGTTCTTTGCATACCGCTCTAAGTTTCGCTAATCCGGTAAAAGGCGGGCATATAACTAAATCGATACGTTCCGTATTTTTTTTTAGCTGTAAAAACTCTTGAGCGTATTGCTCCGTTTCGGAAATAGTTTTATTCATTTTCCAGTTAGCGATTATCAAGGGTTTTCTCAAACTTTAAATCTCCTTATTAAATAACAGCCTTTATTTCCAAGGTATTCCGGCCTTTTTCCAGCCTCCCTGTCATCCGCGGCTGCGTTTTTTCGTTACTTTTACAGCCTTCTATAATGCAGAGGGGCTTTGCCCGGCGGCAATATGAGCTTCACCGTTGTGTACTCAGAACCTGTTTTTTCATATCACGCATGAAAAAGCGCCAGGCTTTTACAGAGGAGAATATTTTAATTTCACAATTGCACCGTAGCGGCCACATTATTTTGACAGGCAAGCACTCCTGGCAATTGCAGCCCTTCTAAAAATTCTAACGCCGCTCCTCCGCCAGTCGAAATATGCGTTATGTCATGCTCCAAGCCTAAATCCTGAACAGCGGCGGCCGAATCTCCGCCTCCGATTATAGTAACCGCGTCAGAAGCAGCGAAAACTTTGGCTATCTGTTTAGTACCTTGGGCAAACTGCGAATATTCATAAACTCCTAAGGGTCCATTCCATATGATAGTTTTAGCTTGCTTGATAGCCGCTTCAAACATTTCAATAGTTCTCGGGCCAATATCTAATATTTTCATATCAGCCGGCACTTCGTCTATGTTTACGACACTAGCTTCAGCTTCTGCCGAAACTTCCCCGGCAATCACCACATCAGAAGGCAGCAATAATTTAACTCCGGCATTTTGCGCTTTAAGCATTAAAATATTAGCTTCGCCAATAAATCGGGCATCGTACAATGAGCTGCCAATTCCATATCCTAACGCTTTTATGAAAGTATTAGCCATTCCTCCGCCAATTAAAATATATTCCATGTGTTCTAAAAAATTATCAATCAAACCTAATTTGTCAGATATTTTAGCCCCGCCCAATATAGCCATGCTGGGTTTTTGCGGACTTTCCAAGACTTTACTCAGCATATTCACTTCTTTTTCCAGCAAAAACCCAGCATAAGAAGGTAAAAATTCCGCAATTCCTGATGTGGAGCAATGCGCCCTATGCGCAGTTCCAAAAGCGTCGTTTATATATATATCTCCCCAAGCCGCTAATTTTTTGGCATGCCCGGGGTCGTTTTTTTCTTCTTCCGCATAAAATCTGACGTTCTCCAATAACAAAATATTCCCTGGCTGTAATCGCTCTACTTGTTCTTGAACAGCTGGGCCAATACTGTCTTCAGCCATAATAACCGGCATGGCCAGTAAGCCTTGTAAATGCCCGGCAACGTTTTTCAGACTGTATTTTACCTGCGGTTTACCGTCCGGCCGTCCTAAATGACTCATTATTATAACCGCCGCGTTTTGTCCGAGTATATATTTTATAGTTGGCAGCGCCGCTCTCATTTTAGTATCGTCAATTATTTCGCCTTCATCATTCAAGGGCACGTTAAAATCGACTCGCAAAACAATTTTTTTTCCCTGCATGTCAGCATTTTTCATGCTGCGCATTCCTAACACCCCCATTTTAACGGTTCGCAAAACATTTTATAATTCTTAAAAATTACCGTAACTTTTATCCGCTATATAAGATACAACATCAACTACCCTGGATGAATAACCCCATTCATTATCATACCAAGCCACGATTTTAGCGATTTTATTTTCCACAGCCATAGTTAACAGGCCGTCAACCACCGCTGAGCTTTCTTCTCCTTTATAATCCGAAGAAACTAACGGCTCTTCCGTATATTTTAAGATGCCCTTCAGCTCTCCTTCAGCGGCTTGTTGGAATTTTTCATTTAAATCTTTGGCTGTGGCCGGTTTCGTGAGTTCAACCGTAAGGTCCACCAAAGAAACTACCGGGGTGGGAACTCTGATAGATATCCCGTCTAATTTCCCTTTTAATACCGGCATGACCAGTTCCACCGCTGTCGCGGCTCCAGTAGTGGTAGGGATCAGCGAAAGCCCTGCGGCTCTGGAGCGTCTTAAATCTTCATGTTCCAAATCCAGCACCCGCTGATCATTAGTGTAAGAATGAACCGTATTCATGACTCCATGCTCAATGCCAAAGTTGTCTAAAACCACTTTAGCCACCGGCGCTAAACAATTAGTCGTACAGGAAGCGTTAGAAACTATTTTATACTCAGGTCGGTAGTCATGATGGTTTACTCCCATAACAATGGTTTGCTCAACATCTTTAGCCGGAGCCGTGATCACAACTTTATCGGCGCCGGCGGCAAGATGCGCCTCGGCGTCTTTGCGTTTTCTGAAAACACCGGTTCCTTCAACCACTATTTGTACTCCGAGATCTTGCCACGGCAAACAGCTCGGCTCACGTTCAGACAAATATTTGGCTTTCTTTCCGTTTATAATGAAATCATCGCCTTTAACAGAAAAATTATGGGCGTAAGTCCCATATAAAGAATCATATTTAAATAAATGTGCGCTTGATTTAATATCTGCCAAATCATTTATAGCCACTATTTCAATATCTTTTTTTAGAGAAGCTATCCTTGTCACCAGCCGTCCTATCCTGCCAAAACCATTAATTGCGATTCTAACGCTCATGAATATATCCTTTCCCATCATTATTACCGGACGAAAGACTTTAACACCGCCCGGCTTCTGAAATTAGTATTAACAACTTACGCAAATTTCTTTATTTATTATTCCCCATATATATTACAAATACAAAATAACTCCAAGTATAATACTGGCTGTTTTTCCAATGCGGTTCCATACATTTACAGTAAAATATCAATACCTTTTTCTGCTCATAGTGGAAGGTATCCCCAATTCCTGTCTGTATTTAGCTATCGTACGCCTGGAAATTCTTATACCCTTTTCCTTAAACAGCTGCGCTATCTGCTCATCGCTGAACGGCTTCATGTTATCCTCGTTATCAATAATTCCCTCCAGCATGTGTTTTATGCTTTTTGAAGAAACCCGATCCATTCCATGATAAGAATCCATGCCGGAACTGAAAAAATATTTTAATTCGTATAACCCCTGGGGCGTTTGTATATATTTATTAGTAGTTGCCCTGCTGACAGTTGACTCGTGTACATTGGCCATTTGTGCTATTTGCTGAAGTTTAAGAGGCTTTAAATATTGGATTCCCTTATCCAGAAATTCACTTTGAACATCAACTATACATCTGGCCACTTTATCTAAAGTCATCTTTCTTTGTTCAATGCTTCGAATCAGCCAGAGAGCCGAGCCCATCTTATCTTCCAGATATTTCCTCGTTTCGTCCGGGAAACTGCCGGGCTGCCTTAATATGTTTTCATAAAGCCTGCTGACAATTAAGCGCGGATAATTTAAATCATTGACATAAACTATATATTCGCCGTCGATATTTTCCACAAAAACTTCCGGTACAATATATCTTATTTCCTGATCGCTGCTGTACTGATAACCAGGCTTGGGGTCTAAAGTTCTGATCAGGTCGCATATTTCCTGGGTTTGTTGTACGGAAATCGCCAACACGCAGGCTATTTTATTTAATTTGCCCTTGGCCAGGTCATCCAAATGGTTTTCAATAATTTTACGGGCAATCTCACTTTCCTTGCCGTAATGCTTCAATTGCAAAAGCAGGCACTCTTCCAAGTTACGCGCTCCCACTCCATGCGGATGGAAAGAATGAATGACTTGTAATATTTCTTCAACTTTCGTCAAACTAACATTTAAGTTATGAGCTACTTCATGTAAATCAATGCACAGATACCCGTTATGGTCAAGGTTTCCAATCAAATAAATTCCTATTTCTATTTCTTCTTCAGTTAAATCCACCAAATGCAATTGAAATTCCAAATGTTCAAATAAACTAGGCGCCTTAGTTAAATAATTTTCATAAGTTTTCTCTTCTTTTTGCTCTTTCAGGCCAATATCGATATCCCGATCATGATATATTTCTAACCATTCTTCCAGGCGTGTCGCTTCATCTTCATCCAAATTTTCCGCATTATCTTCCAAATCATCCAAATCCTTCTCCTCTAAAAAAGGATTCTCTTCAAGTTCATTTTGGATATACTCATTTAGCTCCAGGGTAGACATCTGCAGAATAGCAATAGCTTGTCTCAACTCAGGCGTCATCATCAGCTTTTGCTGTTGTTCTACAAATAACGAGTTAACCATTTTCATATTGTCCCCCCCTTTTCAGGTTTATGATTAGAAAATATAGTAAAAATTATCATTTTCGCCCGTGTCCGATTATTTCCCGCGCCCTTTTTTCTAATCTTCTCATATGATAAGCTACTCCGGACTTACTTAAAGGCGGGGTTAACATTTCTCCCAATTCTTTTAAAGTCGCGTCCGGGTAAGAAATCCTCAATTGCGCAATTTCATTTAATGGAGCGGTTAAGCTTCCCAGTTCCTCATTTACGCTCAATTTTTCCACCAGTTCTATTTGTCTTACCGCCGCTTCAATGGTTTTCGCCAAATTAGCGGTCTCACAGTTCACTTGCCGGTTTACTGTGTTACGCATTGATTTCAGGATACGAATGTTTTCAAAATGCAATAAAGCTTTACTGGCTCCGGCTATTCGTAAAAAATCTACAATTTGCTCACTCTCTTTAATATAAATTACAAGCTGCTGTTTTCGTTGTACTATGCGAGCATGTAAATTAAATTTTGAAAAAAGCTTAACCAGTTCGCTTGCTAATTCGTCATTGTTCAATACAATTTCCAAATGATAATTGCTTTCCGGCTTACTGATAAATCCCCGGCTTAAAAAAATCCCTCTTAAAAAAGCCTTCCGGCAGCAATTTTTTGACACCCAAGTCCGGTTTATTATATTCTTTGCATTCAGCGGCATTTTGAAATCAGCTAACTCTTTTTTTTGTTCAGCGTCCAGAAGCGCGCTTATGCTATACCTTCTGGTTTTCTTGAATCTCTTTTTATTATCGATTTCAACAGTCGCCTGTACATGATAAGTTTGTTTTAGTAATTGAAAAACTTTACGCGCAGTAGCTGCATTTTCAACTTTAACCAATAATAGATATTCTTCATTAGGCATAGTAAATTCCTGCCCGCTGGTAATAAATATTGCATGCAGCTCAGCTTTCCTGCAACATTCCTTATCCGGGATAATCCTGGCTAATTCATTTCGTACCTCAGCGGCAAAACTCATTGCTTACCATTCTTTCTCTGTTCATTTATTATTTTTATTATGGTCTCAGCCAATTTATCAGAATCATGCCATGCCAAATCATAATTAGCTACCAGGTCTTCCTCAATTATCCGTACTTTCATTTTAGCTATTTCTTCTTTATTAAGCAATTTAACCGGCCGCGCCCGTTCCCGTTTATAGTTTTCCAAACGGTTTTTATCTATGGTTGTGTTACTATAAAGTATATCATCTATTGCCCCTGCGCCTAAATATTTATTAATCGTTTTCAAGTGGTCAAAAACATCCAGTTCATCTGTTTCGCCGGCTTCTGTCATAATATTGCTCACATAAATCTTTCTGCCCGGCGCTTTGGAAATAGCCTGCGGTATTCCCGCCACCAGCAAATTAGGGATAATGCTGGTATAAAGGCTGCCCGGGCCTATTATTATCGCCTCCGCCGCATCTATGGCGGCAATAGTTTCAGAAGCCGGCTGGCAGACGTTGGGTTCTAAAAACACATTCTGGATTTTTCCGTTATATTCCCTGATTGCGGTCTCACCCAATATGACAGCTCCGTCTTCCATATTGGCTCCCAATACTGCT
>JAISWS010000101.1 GCA_031270725.1 Syntrophomonadaceae bacterium
GATTATTGACGGCTTATTGCCGCAGGAGCAGGAATTACCGGGAAAAGTGAAAGAACTGTACCATAATTTAAAAGCCCGGCAAAAAGAATTGCGTGAAGCTCAGGAGCATGAAAAAAACAAACGGGAACAGGCGGAATTTTTAGAGCGGCAGATAAACGAAATTAAGGACGCTCATTTACAGGCGGGAGAAGAAAATGAACTGCTTATTCTGAAGGCGAGGATCGGCGGCGCGCGTAAATTATTGGACGCCGCGGATAAAATCAGGCGTTATTTGTATCAGAATCCCAGTCAGAGCAGCGCTTATGACCTCGTAGCCGCCGCTTTGGAAACGGCGCAAAGCGTAAGTGAGGACGAATTTTACAATGCCTTGCGTAACGATATACAGGATATTTATTTTAATTTACAGGATTTGACAGAGCGGCTGTCGTCTTTTCAGGAACAGATAGATTTTGAACCGGGGCTTTTGGAAGAAGTCGAGGAACGGTTATTTCTGTTTCAGCGCCTGAGGAAAAAATACGGGTGCGACAGTGTGGAAGAGATTATAAACCGCCTGGCACGCCTGGAAACAGAAAAAAGCGAACTGGATAATAAACAGTTGCTGATAGATGGACTGTTGCGGGATATTGCCGTTAAAACGGAAGAATTAAAAAACGCGGCGCAGGCATTGTCTGACGCCCGTAAGCTGGCCGCCGCCGCATTGGGGAAAAAAGTGCTCAGCCACTTGCGGGAACTCAATCTGCCCCATTTGCGTTTCGCGGTCGCGGTGTCGCCCGTAACGGAAATTAACCAGTCCGGACAGGATCAGGTAGCTTTTATGTTTTCCGCCAATCCGGGAGAAAAAATGCAGCCGGTGGTACAAACCGCTTCCGGAGGAGAAGTTTCCAGATTTGTTTTAGCTTTAAAGACGGCCCTGGCTCAGACTTATAATGTTCCCAGCATGGTTTTTGACGAAATCGACGCGGGGGTAGGAGGCACTTCCCTGGCGGCCATGGCTTTGAAAATAGCTGACCTGGCCCAATACCATCAGGTTGTCCTCGTCACTCATTCTCCCCAGATAGCCTGCCACGCCGATAATCATCTGCTGATAACCAAATCTGTAAGCGGCGGGACAACTAAAATACAGGTAAAAGCCTTAGACTATAAAGAACGTGCCGCTGAATTGGCCAGGATGCTGGGCGGTGAAAAATACACGCCTCTGACTCTGCGCCACGCCCAGGAAATGCTGAGCCAAAAAACAGGCGCTCAGCCTTCCCCCGAATTTATCCAGTAAGAATAGCTCCTCCCCGTACAGGGAAGAATAATAGAAATTATTCTTTCTGGGGAGGGAAGATATTGAAATACAGTAAAATAAAACCTTACCTGGGTTTGGTATTAGCGGCGGCTTTTATAGCGATTTGTTTTAACCCTCAGGTTAAAACCATTCTTACTTTACCTGAACAGCAGACTCTGGTAGTGGGACAGAGCAGCCGGATTGCCATTAAACTGCCGCGTCATATTGACGGCAAAATCGACATGCAGGTGCTTAAACCAGCTTTCAGTTACCGGGGAGACGCGCCGGTCAGTATTAATAAAAACGGCGGGGTTTTTGAAATTTTGGCCCTGAAGCCGGGAAAAGCCAGCATACGTCTAAATCTTTTCGGGCATATTCCGTTAAAAGCCATTTCAGTTGAAACGCTGGCTCCGAAACAGGTAGTGCCGGGAGGGCATTCCATAGGAGTAGTCCTTCAGTCCAAAGGGGTAATGGTAGTGGGTTACGCCCCTATCGTCAATTCCGGGGGAGACAAAATCTATCCCGCGAAAGAACAGGGGATACAGCTGGGCGATTCTATTCGGAAAGCCAACGGTATGGAAGTGACGGGCGAGGAACAGCTGGCCGGTATAATAAATGCTCAGAAAGATACCCCGCTTACTTTAGAGATAAGCAGAAAAGGTAAGATGCTGGGCATGAATATACAAGGGGTTTATTGCGCTGAGACTAACCGTTACCGGATAGGGCTTTTTATCCGTGACGGTATCGTGGGAGTCGGGACGATGAGTTTCTGGGATCCCGCTACCGGTGAATTTGCCGCTTTAGGGCATATTATTTCAGATAACGACACTCAGCAGGGTATCGAGGTAGGCGAAGGCCATATTGTCGCGGCGGCGGTGAGAAATATCAAACCCGGCGCTCCGGGCCGCCCCGGTGAAAAATTAGGGGTCTTTGACGAAAAGGGGGGCTTAGGGGGAAACATAATCAAAAATACTGACGCGGGAATTTTTGGCTCCAGCCAGAGCGGGCTGCCTAACCCTCTCCTTCCTTCCGTTGAAGTCGCTTACGCGCATCAGGTCAGGGTGGGAAGCGCTAAAATATTTACCGTAGTGAACGGCGAGGATATAGAAGAGTTCGATATAGAAATCGAAAAAACTAATTCCCGCAACAGCGAAAATAAAAACATGGTTATCCGGGTCACCGACCCTGAATTGCTGGCTTTGACCGGAGGCATAGTGCAGGGCATGAGCGGAAGCCCTATCATACAGGACAATAAAATAGCGGGAGCGGTAACCCATGTATTTCTTGATGATCCCAGCCGGGGCTATGGAATTTATATGGATAATATGCTTACAGAAATGGAAAAAGCAAATGCCGCCGGAAAGAATATTTCGACAAATTACTGTAGACTTTTAATTCCGGCTCAACTGAAAACGCCCGCAAATCGGCTCTGAAAATCGCGTTCCCGCTAAATAGCGCGCGCTTTTGTACAATTATGCTGTTATATGCGGAAACATAGCTATATTTGTGAGAAGTAAAATAAAGGTAATTACCCTTCAGCCGTCGAAAAAAACCTTAATCACAACAATATTTCAAAAATATTTCAAATAAAACAGACGGAAAGGGGATAAAGCAATATGTTTAGCGAAGAAGACAAAATAAAAATACTCATTGCCGATGATAACAGGGAATTCTGCGGAATACTCGGAAATTTTTTTACTAATGAAAGTGATTTTGAGTTAGTGGATATTAGCTTTAACGGGCTGGAAGCTATAGAAGCGCTGGACAAAAACCCGGTGGATATTCTGGTTTTGGATTTGATAATGCCTTACATGGATGGTATCGGGGTTTTGGAAAAAATCAACGAATCACCGTTGGAAAAAAAACCTAAAATATTAATCCTGACCGCTTTCGGGCAGGAAAATGTTACACAAAAGGCGGTGCAGCTGGGCGCGAATTATTACGTTTTAAAACCTTTTAATCTGCAAATGCTGGCTGACCGGGTCAGGCAGATAGTCCGCGGCACAAAAATTAATAATATAGAAGCGCGGATCCCGTTCAACGGCATAAGCCTGTCAGCTTTAAACAGCCCGAAAAATTTGGAGGTGGAAGTAACCAAAGTGATACATGAAGTGGGGGTGCCGGCCCATGTAAAAGGGTATCAGTATTTGCGCGACGCTATAATACTAGTGGTGGAAGAGGTGAACTACCTGGGAGCGGTGACTAAAGAACTGTACCCTACTATCGCGCAGAAATACGATACTACCCCCAGCCGGGTGGAAAGAGCCATCCGCCATTCCATCGAACTGGCCTGGGACCGCGGTGACATTGACAAGCTGAACCGGCTTTTCGGCTATACCGTGAGCGTGGACAAGGGTAAGCCCACCAATTCGGAATTTATCGCGATAATAGCCGATAAACTGCGGCTTGAAAGTAAAGTGAGCTAAAACGTTTTTCCCGTAAAAGCGTGAAAATATGCCGTAATACTAATCCGCCGTTTCCTCACGGCAGCAAGGAAAATAAAGAAGCGAAAAACCGGCCCCCGGGCCGGTTTCTGGTTGTCACCGCCGACGGTTCGGCGGCTTTTTTTTACGCGCGCCGGAGCCGGATACCGAGCGGAAGCATATCACGGAAACGCGGAAGGATAGACGACGTCCATGGCTGATTGACCCCAGTGAGACGACGTAGCGCTGTGATATGAGGCGTTATAATGACCATACCCGTATTTTTCTTCGGAGTTATCGAAGTTACTATTATAACCCCAATCCACAGGAATATCGGTGACTTCACCATTGCGGTACAGTAAATTTTTATGTTCCCAAAGCACGGTGCCGTCGTTTTCTATTCGGCTGTAATTGACATTTATGACGCCGTTGCCGCGGTAGTAAATTTCGTTGATAATATGCCCTTCGTCCTTTAAAGCGTCCAGCACGGTTCGGCCGTAAGCAAAGCGGCGGAGCTGGTCTTCGCTTACGCGCAGGCCGCCGTACTCCCGTAAAAGCCCACCGTCCCAAAACAACCAGTATCTTTTGTGCGTGGCGCCGCCCATAGGACGATAGTCACTATATATGAAACCCGTTGATATGTAAAATTGATTACTGTTGTCGATACGGGAAAAAGAAGGACCAGTGCTTGCTAATTTTACTGCCCGGCTGTCGACGACAGTGTACACATCGGTTGACTCATTGTGAGCTAAAAGATATTCCTTTAAACTAAATAAATGAGCGTAGGAATCCAAGACATAATGTTCGAAATAATCAATAGAAACCTCAGCTTTGTTCAGAATAGTATAACCACCGCCGTATAAAAATAAATATATACAATAATCTTCATTTGCATTGTAAGCAATCATATCATTAGGATGCAAAGAAACGAAAGCTTCCCTGTGGCCGTCCCCGTCGAAATCGCCTTCAGCCAGAATGTACAGACTTCCTCGCTCGGACAAGGCA